>CACYJP010000017.1 GCA_902774725.1 uncultured Lachnospiraceae bacterium | reverse complement strand
GTCTACATATTTAGCTCTAGTGTATTCCATAATAACTCCAAATTTGTAACAGTCTTTGATAATTTTCGATTATATTTTAGCACCAATTAAATTTATTCGCAACGCTATACTCGAAATTTTCCAAAGACTTTAAGATGTGTCTATTATAATGGACTATACCTAATCCGTATATATTTTTCCTCAGTTCATTAAATTCTTTCCATTCATTTTTTAATTACTGTATTTACTCTGTCATTAGTGAATCCAACACCAAGTGCAGTATATTTCGAACCTTCATTTGTTATAGCATGAGCCCATACAGGCTTCTTCCCCTGAAATATTATCTCCCTGCACATTCTATCAGCAACTACTTTCGCCAGGCCCTGATGACGGTAGTTTTCATCTGTCTCGACACCTATATCCACCTCATCTGAACTAACTGCAGCTGAAAACGCAACTGCTATAACTTTGTCTCCATCAAGTACAACAAATCCAAATCCATTTTTGAGGAACTGTTCTTTACTCGACCAGGAAAATGTAGGAACAATATTTCCATGAATCCTGTCATAATTTGATTCCAATATTGGCTCTACTTTGTATTTACATTCCGGAACACTCTGCGGCAAATCTACGAAGCGATACTCCACTCTTTTATCAATCACAATATCATCTTTATCGGAGAAGAATTCTATCGCCTTCGAATTATCTGTTATGAGAATAAATCTTCTATCCTGTTTTTTCACTAAATAATCCTGATATATTTTCTCAAGAAATGAATCCTCTACGCTACCTGATAAATACGCAAAGCCACAGTAATGCCAGAACAACGCAGTCTTGGAGTCATCAGAAAAGAATACATTTCCATCCTGAAATCCTTCGGCTATCGAAAGAGGATAGACAGCATTGCTCGTGCAATTTCTTGCAAATATTTCTTCTTTGTATTTCTTAAACAATTCATTCGAATACTCTTTGGGCATATCAGACTCTCTCACTATTTTCCATAGAGCCGCCGCGGCCTTAAAGCGTTCATTAAAAACTAAAGTAGCTTCGTCTGCACAGAAATCATGTACAAACTTATTCCACTGAAGCATTGATTTATCATACTTTGCATAGGTTTTCTTTCCGTAGTAAATATCCAGCAGATCACCTAGTGTAAATGACTCATCGCTCGTTTCTTTAACCGCCTTTGCAGTTGCCACCATATCCACATTGAACTTGAATCTTTCTTCTCCTGTCTGCTTAGAGAAAAACTCTCTGAATCTCGGACCGAATGTAAATCCACATTCTATAAGACCCGTTTCTAGTGTAAGTTCAGATACAATCTTCTTTCGACTCACTCCCTGCTTCTTACTGGTATTTCTTTGTGGCAGTATCTTCTCTCCGGAAAAATAAGTTTCTATCACTTTGTATAATTCAATCTTGCTGCCATCAGCTTTAAGACCATGAGCCTTACATATCTTGATCAGTTCCTCGCGGTACCAATAAAACTTATTAAATTCTTCAAAATCCTTGATGCAGTCAAATTCTGGTCTTTCCATTCCAAGCACTCCTCATGAAAACTATAAGCCCCGTATCTATATTTTAATCTACTTTATCTTGAGTGTTTTAAGATACTCCTTCTGCTCCGGTGTTATTCGATAACTCTCCACAGATTTCTGGATAGCTTTATTATGAGTCCATTTATCAAGTTTCTTTTCTTCAATAAACGGCAAGATAGCATCATACTGTTTAGCAAGAGCTGTAGCAAAATACCATGCAATCATCATATTAATGTAGTACTCATCTGAGCGGAGCTTCGCCACCATTTCCGGATACTGGATATCAAAATCCTCATCAAGAAAATGTTCCATCAGCATTCCAATAGCAAATCGTACTGTATAGGTTTCCTTTGATTTAATCCATTTCTTTATCTGCTTTAAAAGCTCAGGGCGGTGCTTCTTAAAAATCTTAGGAGAAAGCTGGTCACAGGTTGCCCAGTTATCCACATATGGTAAGAACTTATCAACTTCTTCCATACATTTGTCATAGTCCTTTATTCCGGAAATAATAAATGCGTGAAGCTGGTATTCATCAAAGAATTCATGAGGAAGAATCTCAAGGAACTCTCCTATATCTTCTCTTTTCAGAAGCTCCTTTGCATATTTTCTAAGCTCCGGGGTTCTTACTCCAATCATATCATCCACCGTTTTAGGTGGAATGAGCTTTGCCTGAAAATCTCTGTATTTAATATCCTGCTTTTTATATAGTTCGTCTAATATCTCATCACGAAGCATCTCTTATACCTCCCACGCGTTAAACCGTTTCATCAGGGTAATCATAGAATCCACCCTTGTGGAAGTTCTCATTTCCAAGTGGTTTAGCTGTCAGTCTGAATATTACACAACCGTCCGGACATACGACGGTCTTAGTATACTTTCCATCACCTCCGATGTTTTCCAGATCACCGCCGCTCCTCACAGCTTCCATTATCGGATATAACATCATCATAACCTTCGAACAGATTCCGTATCCATCCTGGTTAACTGGGCATCCATATGTACATTTATATGTATCACCTATTTCTTCTCCGTTACGACAATACCTCTCTGTCTTATCTCCATGTAGAAAGCCTATTACTTCTACGGTAAATTCATATTCTTCGTCATACCACTTCTTCATTTGCGAATCCCCCTCTCGTATAATACCTTTTATTTTTCCATGCTTATCCACTGTATAAATGCAGTCTTATCACTACTGTTATATCCCGCATTTTCATAAAACTTAAGAGTCTCCGGTTTCTTTGATCCGGTTAGCAGCATCATCTTGTAACAGTTTTCCTTCTCGGCGATTCTCTTTGCATAGTTCAAACACTCAGTGGCATAACCTTTGCCTCTATAGTCTCCATGCGTTACCACATTTTCGACAAATGCATATGGTCTGACACTCCTGGTCAGATTCGGAATGATCACGCACACGCAGGATGATACAAGCTTTCCTTCTATTTCATTTACAATTAAATGATGATTTGAATCTTCTATGATCATATTCCACACATCAGCAAGATGGTCGTTCATCTCCGGAATGCTGTCCTCATGTAGAAACAAATATAGTTCCAGCAATTCATTCAGATCCTCGTGTCTTACTTCTCTTACCACTCTAAAGTCCTCCATGTTTTATCCTATGTACATTAACTGTTTACCAGCTTCAAGAATTTCTTATCATTCATCTGTTCGTTTGTGACATATTCTCCATCATGGAACAGAGCATAGTTTGTTATCGGTGTCGGTGCATTTTGCGCTGCCTCTCTACTCCCCAGCTTTACCGCCTTAAATGCGATGCCATTCGACTTAGCCGTTTCTTCAAGTATCGGCACATACTTCGCATTGAAAGGACACTGATTAGTATAATACAGTACATATCCCTCTTCGTCTATATGAGGGTGCTTCGCACACTCCTTAAAATGTGGTAAATCCGTATCTGTATTATCAGAAGCTTCTGAGCCAATCTTATCATCCTCATCAAACTGAAGATACATCAGCCGCACACCATTATCTGCCTCGTCAGCAACTTTAAAGCCTTTATAGGTAAGGAACTTCGGATCAGAGAGAAAAGGTCTCTTCTTTGCTGCCGACAATATACAAAGTCCTTTTTTACCCTTTTCCTTACTGTCCTCAATGCATGCTTGGAGAAGGTCCGTAGAATATCCATGTCCCTTTAAGGAACCGGATACCCACAGGCAGTCGATATACATATACCCCTCTGCCTCTATCGGAACCCAGGCAAATTCTGCAGGTATATATTCTATGAAACATTTACCCCGCTCCGCACTTTTTAAGAACACGAGCCCCTCATCGAACCTGTCACTAAGCCAAGCCTTCTTTGACGAGACCTGCACATCCTTATTATTTGTTATGGCGCAGCAAATGTGCTCCTTCTCGAGATTTTCTTTTGTAACTCTGATGTATTCCATAATTAACCTTCCTCTAGCTTTCACTTTTTTTCATCATCGAATAATTCATCCAAAATCTAACATACCGATTCTTAGAAAACTAAACTAATTTGCCTCTTCAATAATCTCTCTTTGACGCTTCTTACTGAGACTTTCAAAAACTACTGTATATGCCCTATCCAGCAAATCCTTCACAACATCATCCGGCACATTTCCATCAGCCTTCACCGAATTCCAATGAACCTTATTCATGTAATAACCTGGAATGATATCCTCATATTCCTTTCTGTAAAACTCTCCTTCAACCGGCTCAAGTTTTAGTGTTATATAAATCGGTTCGTCGCTCTCATCATCTCTACAAATCGCAGCAAAGAGCTTCTCTCCAACGTGAAAACGGATCCAGTTCCACTGTTCCTGAAAATCCTTTGTAACTCCTGCTTTCTTCATTAGATATTCTTCAATCCAATCATACTTCATAATGTGAATTCCCCTTTTTCGACATAATTTTTTTCTTTCGGCTCACTATATTTATATATCAAACAAACTCATCTGCTGATACTTATCCGGAAGCTCGTTCATATATCTAAAACAATCATTCGGGTTTGAAAGCATTCCATTCTCTTTACATATTCTGCGTAGAATTCCCAGCAAAGCCTTTGCATTTGGACTTGGAAGTTCATATGAATTTCCATACCTCTGAATGTATCTCTGCTTCATTCCCGGAAAATGTTTATCCAGCGCTGCATAGTAATACTCTCTATCGCCTTCACGAAGTGTAAGCCCCATTCCAAAATCAATGATACCCTTCACACCTACCCGCGCGCATTCCTCCAGAATAGAAGTAACATTTTCTTCAGTATCATTTATGAAGGGCAGAATTGGTGTAAGCCAAACAATCGTAGGAATACCTCTTTTCTGCATTTCTTCCAGAACTTCTATACGCCGCTTTGTGTTACAGACATTAGGTTCCAGAATCCGGCACAGGTCATCATCATAGGTGGTGAGCGTTATCTGGACAACACATTTTGCAGCCCTGTTTATCTCATCCAGAAGATCTATATCTCGGAGGATCCTGTCGGATTTAGTCTGAATAGCCAGTCCAAACTCATACTTCTTTATAATCTCAAGGCACTTTCTTGTCAGCCCTAGTTCTTCCTCGCAGTGCATGTATGGATCCGACATTGCACCGGTTCCTATCATGCATTTCTTCCTCTTGGACCGGAGTGCTTTTTCAAGAAGCTCCGGTGCATTCTGTTTTACTTCAATATCCTCAAAAGCATGCGTGAACTGATAACATTTGCTCCGGCTGTCGCAATATATGCAACCATGACTGCACCCTCGGTATATATTCATTCCGTGCATGCCGTTATTACTTGTAAGAATTCCTTTTGCATCAACAAAATGCATCTATATTTCTCCTTAGTTTCTTAACTTATTTCGCTAATTCCTTCAACCTCACTCATATGTCATATGTCCTTATCATAGCACCTGCTATTTCTCTTAGTTTTTCTCTAGCCTCCGGCGGTTCCAGGACTTCTACTTTGTCTCCAAAGGTAAGCAGCCACATGACCATATTCTCCATGTCGAAATATTTTTCGACCAAAAGTAGTCTTCCATCTTCCGACACCTCATAGCATTCCGGTCCAAACTCTTCAACAAGCCTCCATTTCATGTCTTCTTCAAACAACGCTTTAAGCACAATATTACTTGGTGTCCTCGGTTCCGCGGAAAGCTCCGGCGCAGGAACATTTCTGCATTCAAATGTATCCTTTGACATCGCAACCTTATCCATTCTATTCAGCTTAAAAAGTCTGAAATCCTTTCTCTTCAGGCACCACCCATACACATACCAGCTGGTCCACTTATATATGATATAGTACGGTTCTATCGTTCGCTTACTCTCACCTGACGGAGCAAAGTATTTGAACTTCAGATACTGACGATTTTCTATGGCATCCTGTATCACTTCTATCTTCGGTGCAAGCGTTCCCTTGTACCACGACGAAAGGTCAATAAGGATTGAATCCCTGCCGCTCACAAAGTCCGAAGAGCCCGCCTGAATCTTCTCCATCAGCTGCCCATAGTAGCTGCTTCCGCTTACGCTGTCGAGACTCCTGAGTCCAGCAAGAATTACCTGCATGTCCTTCGAGGTAAGGATAGTTCTGTCCATCCTATACCCTTCCATAATGCTGATTCCACCGCCCGTACCCTGCGTTGTCTGTAACGGAATCCCAGCCCGGCACAAATCCTCGATATCTCTATTAATCGTTCTCCTGGATACTTCGAAACGTTCAGCAAGTTCAGGTGCAGTTGTTTTTTCTTCCTGCAATAGCACAGAAAGTATACCGATAAGCCTATCTATCTTCATTCCTTTACGCCGTCTCCTCTCTAATTCGTCGGCATATGATTTACTAATTAGTATAATGATATACTAACACAGCAAACACGACAACTCTATGTCATGTTTCAGATTAATTTTTTCCTGCACCCCAAAATATTCAGGGTGCAGGACTTTTACTACTTATTCACCTTTAATCTGCTGTCTCGCAACAAGGTCCGCAAAGAATCCGCCCTTTTCTATAAGCTCTTCATATGTACCACTTTCTACGATATTTCCATTATCCATAGCTATAATACGGTCACATTCACGTATCGTGGAAAGTCTATGTGCTATTACTATTCTGGTACATTTCAGGGCATCCAGCGAATCCGTAACTATCTTCTGATTCACATTATCAAGTGCACTGGTAGCCTCATCCATGATCATCAGACTCGGATTTCCAACGATTGCACGAGCAATCATAAGACGCTGCTTCTGGCCACCGGAGATACCACCATTTCCTTCAGAAATCATGGTGTGCATACCCATTGGCATACTCTTAATATCCTTCGCCATACCGACCTTCTCGGCAGCATCCCAGGCTTCTTCCATAGTACAGTTAGGTCTCGTAATCGTAATGTTTGAATAGATATCTCCTGCAAAAAGCTTTCCGTCCTGAAGAACTGCACCTATACACTTTCTGAGACTTTGAAGATCAAGATCCCTGATGTCCATATCATCGTAGTAAATAGTTCCCTGTTCCGGATAAAGGAAGCCGAGCATCAGTCTTACAAGCGTTGTCTTACCGCATCCACTTCCACCGACAATTGCTACGTACTCACCCGGTTTTATTGTCAGCGATATATCATCCAGTATGACAGGGCTATATTCATCATAACGAAATGTTATATGGCTTAGTTCTACTCCACCCGAGATAGATGACACAACCTTCTTTTCGGAAGAAAACTGCGGCGCGGTTTCATAAATAGGTTTTCCTAATTCAAGCACAGGTCCGAAAAGAGCGATTCTTCTGGTTCTGTTAGCAATCATATTCAGATTCAATATGGCTATTTCATAAGCAGATAGAAATGTAGCAAGGCCCGCTACTGAAACCTTATGATTAAATGCCAGATAAAATGCCCAGATCATTCCGGAAAGCTCAAGAGCACGTACCAGCTGAAGCTTAATACATACCGGAAAACGAACTGAAAATGAAGCACTGGCCTCATCAGCATATCGTCTTAACCACTTCGCATATGCTCTGTCCTCGCTTCCACTTAGCTTAAGTCTCTGCACTCCGGATATGAGATCATAAACGATACCACCATTACTTTCAGCTGCGTTAAGTCTTTTCATTTCCAGCTTTTGTTCCTGGAAATAGGATATTACAAGCAGCAAAACGATCAGCAGTATCGGAACCAGAGCCGAAGGAAGCAGCACCGGAGCAACCGTAAATATCGGCAGTACCGTGAAGAAAGCACATATAAGATTGGTGCTCACACATAGTATGTCCGAAATCAAAAGGGGCAGCATAAATAGTGATGAAATACGTTGCGAGAGTCCTCCGGCAGCTTTTCCCTTGAAGAAGGATTTTGGCATATTGAGAACTCGATAGTACACACTATTTCCCAGTATAACATCCAGACGGAACCTGACACGCATGATCAAAGAATAATTCACTGATCGCAGCATAAGAAAAACTATCAGTACAATCAGAATAAATATAAACATTATATATATCTGAGTCTCCGACTTAGTCGGCACAAGCTCTGACATGGCAATATTGGTTGCCAGTGGTGCTATCGTCGAAAAGAGCGCAATTATAATCGATACCATTATATATAAAAATACATCACTGATTTTTATCTGCCTGATCAGAAACTTTAAAAACTCCTTCTTGGATAAGGCATGCGTTGGAAGAGGTTTGTAGAAACATATAGCCTCATCCTCAAAACGATCAGCGTCCACACGCTTTACATGACGTTTGTCTTCGATGACTCCGTCATAATAATAATAGCCAAAAAATGTATCCGGAAAAAGTGCAACATAGCTATCTTCATCCTTTACCTTCGCAAGCATAACTTCATCAGAGTTTTTCCACCATTTATCCGACAGTCGCACTCTTCTATTTGATATTCCGGTACTTCTGACCATATCGTCGATCAGATCATCGATGTTATTCTTTTCACGAGAAAACTCCGGCACCTCCAGCTTGAAGTATCTCACTATATATTCAAGCTGACGTTGCTGATCTATATCTGAGAGTCCGACTCCTGATGACTTACCGTTTCCCGAGCTTAGTATATCTCCCAACAGACGCTGACTGCTGTCAACCGCTTTATTATCACTTTCTATTCTGTTTTTTAACTGGGGTCCGAAAAGACTCATTAGCTATTCTCCTTAAGCCGACATAACAAGCTTCCTGTAATGTCCCTCGATCTTCATCAGCTCTTCATGTGTTCCTCTTTGCACCACTTTTCCGTGATCCATAACAATTATCTCATCACAGTCACGGATAGTAGATAGTCGATGTGCAACAATTATACAGGTGATTCCTCTTTCATGGATATATTCGGATATTTCATACTCAGTCCTTGCATCGAGAGCTGAAGTAGCCTCATCCATAACGAGAATCGACGGTTCATTCGACAAAACTCTGGCTATTTCGATTCTCTGCTTTTCACCGCCCGACAGATTGGCTCCTCTTGGCTCAACTATCATATTGTAGCCACCGGATCTTCTCCTTATCTGATCATGTATACCGGCATCTCTGGCAGAGATGATCATTTCATAATCCTCTATGCTGTTATCCCACATCTTTATATTGTTTGCTATTGTATCGTTAAAAAGAGCTACCTCCTGATCCACCAAGGCAACAGATGCTTTGAAAAGAACTCTTGGAATCTCCTCTATCTTTTTTCCATCATAAAGTATCTCTCCGCCCCATGGCTTATTAAGGCCGGCTATCATCTTGGCAATTGTTGATTTACCGGAGCCCGACTCACCCACTATAGCCACTCTTTTTCCGGGAGTAAGCGTGAGATTGAAGTCCTCGATAAGCGGCTCAGCACCTCTGGAGTAACCGAAGGATATGTCCTTCAGCTCAATGCTTCCACCCAGCTTTTTAACCTTTTCATAATCCACACTGCTGTCATCTATATCCGTCTGAGCCTCCTCCGGATAGTTCATAACATCATTCACTCGGTCTATGGCAGCACTCATGGCATCCAGATTTTCTCCGGCATCTACCAGCTGGTCAACCGGCTTAGTCATTGCTTTCATGAGCTGGAAAAATGTCAAAATCATTCCGGCTGTAAACGCCCCATGTATGATAAGAACAAAACCCATAAACATAATTATATTTTCCGAAAGTGATGTTATAAATGCCGGAACATTAGCTAGGACGCTCGTTTTCTTCAGCGTTACCACCTGCGCATTGATCATGGATGCCTGATAGCCGCTCCACCTCTCATAAAATGCATTCTCCGCACCGGTCGCTTTTATCGTATCTATCATATCGATACCAGATACTGTAGTAGCATCAAGGTTTGCTTTGCACTGGAAATATACCTCATTTATCTGCTTACGCATCGAACCGATTCTCTTCATAAGAAGCAGGTTGGCAACCGTCGACACTATTCCGATAACAGTCAGCATGACATTATAGCTCAGCATGACCGTTATGTAGAATAACAGAAGTATTATATTCATTATCTGAGGAATAAAGGAGCTGATAAATGTATCAACTATCGTGTTATTCTGTTCCTGCCGATTTGACAGATCTCCGGTCTTTCGTCTCATGAAGAAATCCATCGGAAGGTAGAATATATGCCTCATATAGCTTGCATTTTTTACAGCGGTAACCTTGCCCTTGGATCTTATAAGCAGTATCTGGTTTAAAATTCCTGCTACTAATTCAAAAACTAATACAGCTACAAATGCAAAAAGAATATCCGGGTACCAGCTTCTCCTGTCTCCCGCAAGAACCTCATCTGTAAATATACGATGAAATATAGGAGAAACTATTCCACCAAATGTGGCAAGCACTCCTGTAATAAACAAAAGCACAACGATCCTTCTGTTCTCCCTGATAAAGTCCATTATATAATCTACGGTTCCGTTTCTTCTGCCTTCACAGACAAAATCCGGTCCCGGCTTGAGCAAAAAGCTCTCTCCACTATATTTGTTCCTAAAATCCTCCTCGCTGATAACTATTTTTCCTTTTGAAGGATGATTCAGATATACGCCCTTTCTTCCAAAACCACATAGAACAACATACTGACTGTTGTTTAGCACGGAAATAATAGGAAATGTTTTTTGTTTTTTCAATTCATCAAAGGACACAGCTTCAAGGCTGCAGGATAAACCATATCCTTCAGCCGCATGAACTAAAAGTTCAGGCTGTATGCCGTCTCTTGAAACGCCGCAGTCCTCTCGGACCTGTTCAAGGCGTATCCATTTCTTATAATATGCAAGAATCATGTCGAGGCAGGCTGCGCCTCCCTCCTGTTCCTCCAGCTGAATAATGATAGGAACATTTACTTTTTTATATTTACTCATGATTACCTCACCAGAAAACTAAGTGGGGACACTTCGTCCAGAACCAGAGTTGCTTTAGTCAGACTATACTCATATCCTGACAGATTATCTGCTTTAATTATGAGGAGCCAGTTATAATTAGAAGAAACGCACTCCTCCACCAACCATTCATTATCCATTAAATATTCAGCTGAGATCTCATCTCTGCTATATGGAACACTGTATATAGAAATTACCTTCGCATCCATTTTAGTTCCATCCGACATCTCCAGCGTCACTTTATCTTCGATCTCTCTTATCTGCTCGGTGCTGTACTTAGATGCATCCAGACAAGCTATGCAATACTGTTCAGCTTCTGTTCCGGTTTCACCCGCCTCCTGGGGATCCATATACATAACAAATCCACTTACTGTTTCAGTAACAGGGATTTTTCCTATTATACCCCAAACAATAAAAGCCAAAAGTATAAGCACCATTGCGGCAACGATTATTATGAAGCCCGAATGAGCCACATGGATATATTCATCCAGTTCATCTCTCGATATTTCACTCTTTTCTTTCTGCATTTTATATCACCTGTTCTTTCTCCTCACATTTCCAGAAGCATATGTTCAATCGTACCGTCAAGCGGCATCGTATCCGGCTTACTCATTCTTGTCGCTGCCGGAAGCTTTATACAAAAGAGACATGACTGTCCTTCTTTACACTTATGTCCGCACCTCGCATGGCTTCCCAATCGCTCAACATAGTCTGTACCTGCAACAGATACACCTCCTATAATTCTCGGCGAATAGTAGTATGCACCGCAGCAATTGCCCCATATAACACTTGTTCCATATGGTTTTGTGATGGCCAGACTGCTCATATAATCATATTCACCGGCTGAAAAGGATGGTACGATAAGCAGATTGCAGCATAGATCCCTGCAAAGCCTCTCAACCGAATCATTCCCCTCCTGCGGTAAAAATTCTGCACATATCAGTCCACCTATCCTGTATGCACCCGGAAGGTGTATGATACAGAACTCCCGTTTGGGAACCGGTTTTATATCCTCGACCATTTTATCAGCCCTGTCAATAAACTGTATGTGTCTTCTCTGGCTGCCTATTATTCTTCCTTCACCATCCACCAGAAGAGTCATGCTTTCTCCATTCTTCCAGATACCCGGCATGATAGTAATACTTGGAGGAGTTAAGCCCTCTTTTTTTATATCCTCGATAAGGTCGACTAAGATTTTCAAATAGTCTCCCTTTCTTTCGTACATCTGTTTAGTACCCATCATCTCCGGCCCGAAGAATAAATCAGCTTTTTTCACACAAGCAGCTTTCCAACTCGTACAAAATCTATTTAGGATATCATCCGCATCCTTATGACCATCAAGAGCAATCCCGCGCTGCTTAAGCCTCTTTTCTTCTACATCCGGAAAGGAAAGAACCAGCGGATCCTTGAGGCCCGTAATCGGGGTAAATGCAACTTTAAACTCACCCCTTTTTTTATATTTTTTAACATCAATCGGAATAATAATATTCTTAAATTCTAAGGACTCATCCCATACACTGTAGCTGATCTTCGTGAGTATACCATTCATCTTCCAATGAGCATCCCTGTTGCTGATCTTTCGAAATACTGTTTTATCCTCAGCATCAAAGTACCCCATAAATGTATCATACTTCGGATTTATCCATATCTTTGTTTCACGATAATTATCATTTAAAGCACCAACAGATATAGTTTTACCCTCACTTATCGGAAGCATATCGTAAAGTGAGACCACTGTCGGCTCAGATTTTTTCTCATAGCTTATATGCCTGTCCATCCAGCAAAGCAGCTGATAGGTATAAGCATATCTGACCAGCTCCTTTGAGCCCTGAATCCGGTGCAACAGTTCTCTTAATTTTTCCAGACCCTTATCTAATCCACGCTGTATTGCAAGCTCCAGCTCATCAGTCACATCAGCAGGTAACCACTCAGAGTCCTTTAAAGAAACGTATGACATGACAGGAATAGGCGAAGACTCCATAATAAGAAGGAGCTCCGCCATAGTATTCATATATTCTCTAGCAATAGAGATGTCTGTCATATCTGCACCACCTTTTATGTCACATCATATAATTAAATAAACCAACTTCTTCAAGATAGTTTTCGGTAGATTCTTTTGTTTTTACATATGCCGCAAGCAGTATCGGGATAACAGCTTTTTTTAATTCCTCGTCATCATCCCAGAGCTGAAGCAGCATGCTTCTCAGATCTGATATTTCATCTGAGGCATAGCAGGAAATATCTGTATCAAAATGCTTACAGGAAGCATATTCTTTATAATAACTGCTATCTGCTTCGTCGATTTTTTCAAATGTACCATATAGAGGAGAAAGCTTTATAGCGGCTTCTTTAAGTCTCTTTTTTTCATCAGTCAAGCTCATATAATCCCTCCATATCTCCGGTTTCCTCATAAGCCGTCTGCTTATCCTTTAATAATACAAAATGTCCTAAAACAAGAACATCCATTTCCGTTCTCATAAAACATCTGTATGCATCCTCCGGAGTGCAGACAATCGGTTCTCCACGTACATTGAAGGATGTATTGATCAAAACTCCGCACCCTGTCAGCTTTTCAAAGCTCTTGGTAAGCTTGTATATAAGCGGATTACGTTCTCCGGTTACTGTTTGAATTCTGGCTGAATAGTCAACATGCGTGATCGCCGGTATGTCTGACCTCTTTCTGTTTACTATTTCCAGCATATCATCTGTATCCTGCTTCTTAAAATCAGTCCTTCTATCCGGCTGTACCTCTGAAACAAGTAACATGTAAGGACTTTCTTCTTCCATTACAAAATAATCATTTACTCTCTCCCTTAGTACAATCGGAGCGAAGGGACGAAATGATTCTCTATGTTTTATCTTGAGGTTCATCTTTGACTGCATCTCGGCGTTACGGGGATCTCCCAGTATGCTTCTGTTTCCAAGAGCTCTTGGTCCATATTCCATACGTCCCTGAAACCAGCCGATTACCCTGCCTTCATCTATATATCCTGCTACGGTATTACATAAATCATCCTCTGACTCATACCTTACAGCCACGCAGGAATTTTCCTTTATGAAGCTTTCTATATAATCATCATCAAAGTCCGGCCCCAGATAGCTTCCCCTCTGGCTGTCATTTTCGTCAATGCTCCTTGCGACTTTGAACTTCTCATACATAGTATAGAGAGCACAGCCAAGTGCGCCTCCTGAATCATCTGAGGCTGGCTGGATCCATATATTTTCATATATTTTTTCTGAAAGAAGCTTTCCGTTTGCAACACAGTTTAGTGCCACGCCACCTGCCATACACAGATTCTTTTCTCCCGTAATCTTCTTTGCATATCTGCCAAGGAGAATGATTATTTCCTCTATCACCTTCTGGGCAGACGCAGCGATATCCATCTCTCGCTTAGTTATCCTTGATTCCATCTCTCGAGCGGGCCCGCCAAACAGATCGGAAAACTTCTGGTTGGTCATATATTTGCCCTTATAATAATCAAAATAATCCAGATTTAATCTAAAGGAACCATCATCTTTGATATCAATTATTTCTTCTTTTATGAGATCATAAAAAACAGGTTCTCCATACGGTGCAAGTCCCATAAACTTATACTCACCTGAATTAACCTTAAAGCCACAGAAGGAAGAAAATGCACTATATACTAGTCCAAGTGAATGCGGATAGTCGATCTGCTTTATAATCTCTATCTTCTCATCCGTTCCTCTACCTATGGTCGTGGTTGCCCATTCGCCAACTCCGTCGACGGTTATTATCGCTGAGGACTTAAATGGCGATGGATAAAATGCAGATGCTGCGTGTGACATATGATGCTCCACAGTGTAAAGCTTATCCTCTTTACCTAAAACTCCAAGCACCTTTCTCAGATTCCTGTCAACGGATAGTCTGTTAATTACTACATCATCCAGCTTCGAATCTATCAGATAATCTGCTTCTTCTCCAAGTGCTATTATATTCTTTATATATCTGTCCAGTGTCAGCATCGGTTTATCATAATAAACAACGGCGTCAAGATCCATAGGAGACACACCTGCCTCCTTCAGACAGTATCTGATTGCATTTACAGGAAGTCTGTTATCATGCTTTATTCTGGTAAATCTTTCCTCCTGTGCTGCAGCAATTATTTTGTTTTCGTCTATTATAGCAGCGGCTGAATCGTGATAAAGCCCTGATACACCCAGTATTATCATAGCTTCCCTTTTCTTTCCATACTCTTTAGTATATAAGGCATCATTTTCTTTGCAATTACGCGATTGGAACGCTCATACTGATGGCAGACATCATAAAACATTTCCATATCATCTCTTCCTGAAAAAATGTCGGAAAAGTCTATAAGCCATTCCTTCTCCCAGTTCATTTCCTTTAGTTCATCGTAGAATCCAAAAACCTCAGCATTAAGCGGCACGGATCCATACTCAGCAGCAAAGGTTCTGTTGAACGGCTGCAGAAAACCTACAAAGTCTATACCAAAACCACTGCATACGGAGTGCATGATCTTCTCACATTCCAGCCAGTGCTCTACCAGCGTTCCTTTATATTCCACACCCTTTGATATGCTGTCAAACGGAGCGATCCATCTGCTTCTGACTGCTTCATCCTCACAGGTTAAAATACTTTCCAGAAAATCAAGCTGTGCATTTCTGCAGGAAGGATGCTGCTTTGAGAAGGTCAGTGTTGTTGAATTATTGAATCCACCGTAGCTTATTACAAGATCCGGATTAAGATGCAGCCCATCTCTGATAAGCTTCATCCATTCATGATCTGCCGTGAAAGCAGAAACGCCTCCTCCGTACAGGATGACGTCAAGCCCGCGACCTTTTAGTGTATCGTATACAACCTCCGACCAGCTCTTTATATTTCCATATGTGGGATCACTGGTCGAGCCTCCCAGAGTGACAATCCTAAATGTTTTTTCTGTTGCTTCTTCCTCATTACCGAAGCTGACAAATCCGGGAATCTTCTCCCTTCGATGAACCGTCCCGAGATGAATATCATATTCACAGAAGGGCTTTGATGCAGCATGATAGAAAACATCATCCAGCATCATGAACTTTTTCTTTTCTATTCCTAAGTCCAGCAAATGTCCTTCTATCTTTCTTATTCTGTTTCTATTACATAATAAGCATATATATGTATCAGTCAGATCCTCATATAGAAGCCACTCATATTCCGGGCTCTTGCTGTCTATGGTCTGATCATTCTCCATATCTACCTTGATGGTTCCCAGAAAATTGCCTAAGTCCTCCAGACTCTTTTCAACGTAAGGATAGTCTGTCTGATGGCTTCCGTCATAAAGGATATAGAATTTATTCTGAAAGCCTCTTAAGAACTTTATTATACATTCGTCGTGCCAGCTATTTAGTTCGTCCTTTTTATCAGAGCTGTCAGCTGATCTGTTTGCCTCAACCCATCCGTAGTACTTTGACTGCTCAGACTCATCAAAGAATAGATGAAAATCTTTACTTAGCCTATCTGTACTTCTGCTGATATCTATTATGTGATTTCTCGGAACCCCTTTATTCTTAAGAACAACCTCGCCAAAGTCTGAACAGACTGCTGCGTAGTCATTCTCGCCAACTACATCGGGTGCCTCGTCTATGCTGTAATAGACTTCCTCACATATCTTCTCTTTTACCATCTCAACCTTATCATAAAAATAGCCACTTACAGCTATACTGTCTTTTAGGCACTTCTTAATTATTTCCTTCTCAACACCTGTTGCATATATATATAGCTTTGATGATCCTTCTGACATTCTTTTATCCTCGCTCTGAAAACAGCATTTATTTTACTTTGTAAATCGTTAAATATTATACCATATTCAGGCATTTTTAGTCTCTTTTATATAACTGTTTCCAAAATTCTATGATCCTTCGATAATCGCTTACCACCTTATCTACATCAACATCCCCCTGATGCTGCATCTGATACAGATACCCTTCCGATGCGAGGTACATATTCTGGTACATCAGCTCGAGGTCGAGCCCCTCCTTATATTCCTTCGGATCAAGCTTCGGGAGTGACTTATTTGTATTAAGACTTTTGTACGGCGCAATGATTTTACCCAGCTCTTCCTTAACTTCTTCGTCATCCTCATAATAAGCCTTCAGTGCAAAGTTGCTCATATCAGGATATTTCTTCATAAGCTCAGCCTTTGCCAGAAGCCCCTTATACATCATCTCAAAAATATCAGACTCCTCATAACAGCCGGACCTCGCAACATACTCCATGGTTATCTCCTCTGCCTTTTTCATCAGAAACAGATAGAGCTCCTTCTTATTCTTAAAATAGAAAAAAAGAAGAGATTTGCTTATATCAGCTTCATTTGCTATTTCCAGCATAGGACTTTTCTTATATGAGTTTTTTGAAAATACTCTAAAGCCTGCATTCAGTATACGGTCCTGCTTTTCCTGTGGCAGGGCAAAAAACTTTTCATTCATATTCTAATCAACGCCTTTCTTAATTAGTTAAGCAGCGATGTCCTTCCTGCTGTATTTTATATAAGCGATCACGATGCATATAACCATAATCATCATACCCGGAATCAGATAGCCCATATTTATCTCTCCGCTATTAATTATATCTGAAGTCTCCGTGTATCCGAATGGCGTGATATACTTCAGGAATTTTGCGCCATCAGAGATATTTGCCACGATATTGAGAAGGTACATAAGCCCTGCAATTCCGATACCGATTCCAATTCCCGCCCTTTTGATAAATGCAGAAATTCCGAAGCAGATTCCGGCTATCTCAAACTGCATCAGGAGGTAAGCAACATGGAAGAGTATCAGCTCCTTCCAAAATATATCTTCACCTATAATCGCTATTGAAGATAATGAGCATATGAAAACTACCACATTCATCATAATTATTATTGCAAATGTACTAGCCAGCTTTTCTGTAATAACTCTTTTCCTTGAAACCGGATGTGTCATTAAAAACTCTGCAGTGCGCTCCTTCTCTTCCTTCATAAGTGCCGAAACACCAATGATTGCGGCAAAAAACGCTCCACCTATTCCAAGCATATTTCCACCCTCAACAGCATAAAAGCCTACCAGTGTTCCAAAGTTCAGCTGATCCATGCCAAACGCCTGTGTGAACTTACCCATTGATGAAAACATATCATTCACATCCGACATCTGAGACTTCATATCCGGATACATGAGTACACATACTGCAACCAGCAAGCCTATGGAAAAGCTCCAGATCAGGATTGCTAATTTCTGTGATTTTATTTCCTGTTTAAAAATAGTCATTTTATATACCTCATTTACGTTCGCATCTCTTTATTTATTCCGATAAAACATGCGATGCTCACTCATTCGTAGTTATTCATAAAGATCTCTTCAAGGCTTGGCTCCGTGATGGTCAGATCCTTAGGACTTATCTCTCTCAGCAGCTCTAGAAGGATCGGCATCTTACCGTTGTAGAAAAACTCTGCAGAGCCTGTTTCCTCGTTTACCTTTAAGTCTGTGATATAGGATTTTATATCGCTTTCCTTCAGTATTCTTTCAAGCTCGGACTTTACTCCGGTTACAGAAACCTTCTTTGCTCCGGTCTCCTCTATCTTGTCTACCGCATCTGACATAATGATTTTACCGTCCTTGATAAATGCTGCAGTACGGCAATAGTTTTGTACCTCAGATAAGATATGTGAGGAAAAGAAAATTGTTGCACCTCTGCTGTTTTCCTCTTTAAGTATATTGAAGAATTCTCTTTGCATAAGCGGATCAAGTCCTGATGTCGGTTCATCAAGTATCAGAAGCTTTGGACTATGCTGAACTGCACAAACTATTCCGACCTTCTTCCTGTTTCCAAGAGAAAGCTCGTCAACCTTCCTGCTCATATCCAGACCAAGTCTTTCTGCGAGCTCCTCTGCCTTTTCCTTGCAGCTTGCACGTCTCAGATCTGCGGAATACTTAATTACATCCTTTACCTTCATGCCATTATAAAAGCTTATTTCTGAAGGAAGATAACCGACTTCCTTAAGTATTTTGTCCTTCTCAGACCGGATGTCAAAGCCAAGCACCTTCGCACTTCCGCTTGTAGGACTTATCAGTCCCAGCAGAGTTCTTATTGTAGTTGATTTTCCGGCACCATTAGGTCCTATAAATCCGAAGAAATCGCCCTCTTCGACAACAAGCTCCAGGTCATTTATCCCGCGACTTTTTCCATAGGATTTAGTTAATTTTTTTGTTTCGATTATATTCATAGCATTACCCTTTTTTATTTTCTCATTGACCGTTGACCACAGTGGTTAATACTAATTATATTCCATTGACCGTTTTTGAGAAGACCCAAAATTAAAAATGTTTAAATTAAATACTCATAAGATTTTCACAAGCATAAAAAACACCAAAAAACCTCTCCTTACCTTTTCGGCAGGAGAGGTTTGTATTAAACCCGTTCTTGGTATTATAACAATCCTTGAAGTTAAAAGCATTTCTTATTATGCTTCTGATCACAGCTTCCGACCATTGCACATTTGTAGCATACCTCATTTTTGCTGTATTCGTTTTCGAAGAATTCTTCAATGTTTTCAAGCGTTGTATCAGCTATGTTGGTAAGAGCTTCTTCTGTAAGGAATGCCTGATGGGATGTAACTATTACATTTGGCATTGAGATAAGACGTGCCAGCGTGTCATCATTTATGATATGGTTTGAATAGTCGTGGAAGAAGACATTTGACTCCTCTTCGTAAACATCCAGGCAGGCGGCACCAACCTTACGATCCTTTATTCCTTCTACCAGAGCTTCAGCATCAATCAGCGCTCCTCGAGAGGTATTAATCAGGGTAACACCCTTTTTCATTTTGGCAATCGTATCCTTGTTTACCATATGTCTGTTTTCATCCGTCAGTGGACAGTGGAATGATATGATATCGCTCTGCTCCCATATCTCTTCAAGTGAGACATACTTGATTCCCGAATCAACGGCCGGGAACTTATCATATGCAATAACATTCATGCCAAAGCCTCGGCATATGTCTATAAAAATCCTTCCGATTTTACCGGTTCCTACAACACCTACTGTTTTTCCGTGAAGATCAAAGCCTGTCATTCCGTTCAAGCTGAAGTTGAAATCCCTTGTACGTATAAAGGCTTTGTGAATTCTTCTGATAGAGGTGAGCAGCATAGCAATCGCATGCTCAGCTATCGCATACGGCGAATAAGCCGGTACTCTTACGACATGGATCTTTCCATATGCATACTCTATATCCACATTGTTGTAGCCGGCACAACGAAGAGCAATCAGCTTCACGTTCATCGATACCAGCTTATCTATAACATTTCGGTTGATATCATCATTTACGAATATGCATACTGCGTCACAGCCTTCAGCAAGACGACAGGTGTCCTCTGTAAGTCTTGTATCATAATAGCTGATTTCATAAGCCTTCTCTTCATTTGATTTCATAAATGAATTTTTATCATAATCCTTTGCATCATAAAATGCGATTTTGTACTTTGCCATATTCTGTCCTTTCTTATTTTAAACTACTTGAGCGACATCAGGATTGCTCTGCATGGAGAACCATCAGCTCCGCCTAGATTGAGCGGTGCCGCATTTAACATATACACTCCATCCTCAACCTCTGAAAGCCTTATTCCTTCAAGTAAAACAATCTCTTTACCCAGCATTGTGAGATGCACCTGTTTTGGGGCATCCTCAGGCCCAACCGTCTGTGATTCATTTCCAAAAAGAAGGATTCCTTTATCCGCAAACACCTGAGCTGCTTCTTCGGATACAACTGCATTTCCTCTTACAAGAATTCTTTTATCAGCATCAACACCTGCTGACTTTGCTGCTTCTTCAGCCTTTTCCATAATAGCCTCTGCGTCAGATGCACTAATCTCTCCTTCATGTGTAGCAACATATGCATAGCCGACAAAGCGTTTCATATCAACTTCGTCAATCGTTTTGCCACTATCAATAAAATGGTACGGTGCATCGACGTGTGTTCCATTATGCGCACACATCCTAAGCTCCGTAAGATTGCATATATCACCTTTTTTTATACTTTGCATTATAGTTCTATCGGGTTGTGGATCTCCGGGAAAAACCTTACAACCGAAAACCTCCTGCGATATATCATATATCTTCATATCTCTCCTCCTGATTAATAATTATTAGAAGAGTATGTTGATGAATTATTCCTTGCGTTCTCCCTATCTCTGATCATATGCTGAAGTGTCACAAGAATAGCGACAACTATTTGTTCACAATCTCTTCTGTAGATATCGATACAGTACTTGTCATGCATGGATATCATCTTCTGACCTATAACTGCGATTACATTTCCTACCTGATCATATATCTCAAAGTTCAGCTCGAACATATTTCCTCGCATCTGCCAGCCGAGACCTTCGATGTTAGTTATATCCTTGTAAATGTGAAACAGCTCGTTCGATAGCTGAAAAGAAAGTCCATTTGCCATCGTTACATAGTGTCTCTCATGGAAAGAAAACATCTTTTTCTCTATATGAGCAACAAACTGTCCTCTGAAATCTGTTATATCTGTTGTATCATGAAGTGTGAAAACCTTTGTATTTGCCTCGTAGAGCTTATTTTCATTTGCATCTGTTATATCTATATGATGCTTCAGTGTAAAGATCTTCGTGCTTGTATATAATGAAAATGCAGGCATTCCATATCTGTTGGCATTAACCTCATTATAACCATCTGATTCATTGTGATATCTGTGAAATCTTGAGTTTCTGGCCATATTTCTTCTCCTTTTTTATAAAACAAACTACTTTTTAAAGGATTTTATTTACAATTTATTAACAATTAATTTACAAAACGTAAAAAGTTTATTCACCACTTTACATAAGTGATGGTGTATTATTAAGTCAACCTAAGGGATTCGAGTATTTCCTTTCTCCCGGGTGATTATAAATAGTGTGAAGAAACAAGCGTCCTCTTGGATGCTTTTTTCTTGCCCAAAATCAGGCATAAAGAGAAGACTACTCTACACCTTAAGCGTCAGGGAATTAAGTCCCAATGAATTGACGTAGTTCACATCCTTAACCATTTTAAATATCATCTTAATTCCTATATGACTTGCCGGATCCTCACTTACACCACGATTCATTTCATAATAATCC
>CACYJP010000016.1 GCA_902774725.1 uncultured Lachnospiraceae bacterium | reverse complement strand
GCAAGCTCAATAGCCCTTTCCATATATTTCTTTTCATATGCCATGTTTTATCATCTCCTACTTTTTATTAGTGTGAATGTATTTATTTAACCACTAATGAATCCCAGGCAAACTGTTGCAGGATAAGCTAGTGAGTTTCACTCGAGGACGTTTTGGGTCTCGGCGCTTAGCGATTCACGAGTGACAACGAAGTGAGAGCTTAGCGAGCGAAGCGCCCGCTAGGGGCACCCAAAATCGGACGGAAGTCGTGCCGAGAGGGGAACTACACGTAGCTTATCCACAAATAAAGACCCCACGATTTATTCGCAGGGTCTTAAATGAATACATTCACATATATACTCTCCCATCCAGACTTTACTGTCGGCTTCCGAATCACACGGAATCAACTGCTAATATGCAGCTCGCGGGCTTAAGCATCTACGCTTCACCGCCGGTCGGGAATCACACCCTGCCCTGAGATATCTTATTACTATTTTATTCATCCTTGCCGATAGATAAGAATCCACCTTCATTTGCATGAAGCATAGCGGCAAGTCCTATATTTCTTCTTGAACCATCTTCAGATACATAGATCTCACCGGACTCAACCAGTGACTTAGCTATCTGGATAAGCTCATCCTTGAACTGGATCATCTGACGACGATCTCTTGAACTAAGCTTGAACAGATACTGGTTCTTTGAGCTTATAAGAAGAATACTGAAGCTGTGTACATTATCCTTTGATTCTCTCATTCCTGAACCGATCATTCTTGAATTTGCGATAATGATTTCAGCATTATCATCAGGAAGATATTCAGAAAGAATGAGCTTATAGATCTTAAGATAATCATCCTCAGAATCAACCTTTATAGGAAGCTCTGCAACGGCAAACTCAATAACCGAATCTGCAATCTTGATAGTACCACCATCATCCTCAATTGTTGCTACGCTTGAACGTGGAACAATAAGACGGAAGAACTTATTCTCAATAACCTTCTGATCCTTTTCAGGCTCCTTGATAATAAGATCCGGATAGGTTTTCTCAAGCTTGTTCATACAGATAATCGCTGAATCATCACCACTCTCAGCAGTACTCATAAGAACTGTATAGAGCTCATTTATCTGAGGTGTACGATACTTAACCTTGGCAATTATCTTGTCTACTGCAGGCTCATAAGCCATAGATGCGTTCTGAAGATACAGATTGATAACATCTTCTTCTGATGCACCCTTTTCTTCTTTATAAGAAATAACCTTGAACAGATTTTCTTTATCGAAATCTTCGTAGTTACTATCAAAAGCTTTCTCGTAATATTTAAGAGACTTCTTTTCACCGGAATATTCAGGATTAAGCTCCTGTCTCTCATAAATCCTACCAAGCTCATAAGCAGCCTGTGTACTTCCAAGTCCGAGAGCCTCAAGGAATGCTTTCTCTATCTCATAATCATTTGCGATATAGAAAACCTGACTCTGTTTCATAAGAGCAACCTTAAGTGCTGTAGCAGCCGAACCGGCCTTAACGGCTCTTTCCCACTTATCAATTGCACTCTGAAGACTTTCACCATGCAGATCCTTTATATCATTGATATATGCATCAGCCTCAGATATACCATTTTCCTGAGCTCTCTTAAAGTACTTAAGAGCCTTCTCGCCATCTCTACCTGTTGAGAGAAGTCCGTAATAGTAGAATCTTCCGAGGTAGAAAGGAACTCTCTTATGTCCAAGTCTGTCAGCATCCTCATACCACTTGAGAGCCTTTGTATAATCCTTACGTTCCTGATCAAATATATTTCCGATAAGGAATGCAAGATCAGGATCCTTTGTTGCATCAAAAAGCTGTTTAGCATAGCTGATAGTCTTCTCGATATCTCTATAAGGTGAATCCTTATCAAAATAAAGATCGATCAGCAGATAGCTGGCTTTAATTGATCCAAGCTTCAGAGCCTGCTTAGCATTTGACATGGCTCCTTCATAATCCTCAAGGTAATAGCAGTATACAGCCTCGCTATAATACTGATTATCCTTACGGTTAAGACTCTGGTCACTTACTCTTGTAGGATTTACAAAAGCAAATGAGTTAGCTGTCTCGAAAATAATCTCCTCGTACTGCTCTATGATTTCCATTGTTGCACACACGAATCTCATACAAGCAAGACGACGTCCCTGATAGAATGCAAATGTAACGATACCTTTATTCATCTCTTTATGATAGAAGGTTGTACATATACCATCTGCATACTCTGTTATATATGATTTAAGCTGAAGCTCTTCATCAAAAGCCTCATTACAGTATCTCAGGTAATTCTCAAGTGTTTTCTTAGACTCTCTTGGGATACTGTCATAGCTTACATACATCTCAAAATCCTTGTATGTAAGGTTTGGTGCATAATACTCCTCATCAGTCTCCTCGTTGATGGTCTTAACCCAGTCCTTAGGAAGCTTGTGGATATATCCATCAACCTGATTATGCACATATGTATACTGATACTGAAGAGAAGCAGGATCGATGATCTTATATCTTGGCTCCTTACCCTTCTCTTTACGTTTTTCAGAAATCTCTGTATAGAGCTTATCCTTCTCTTCGAACTCAAGAGAATCTGTATGCTGGCTTGCATACTCAACCCTGTCGTATGCCTTCATTGCGTTCTCATCACCGAGATCCGCAAGCTGTTTATACCAGGCCATAGCTCTATCAAGGTCAATAGGAATGATGAACTCACTCTTATTACCATACTCATCTATTCTGCAAAGACCATTTTCATATATAGAACCGAGGTTCATATATGCAGACTTTACTCCGGCATTCGCAGCCTTTTCAAAAAGCGAAACTGCCTTTGAAAAATTCTGTGCTTCCAGATACATCTTACCAGCCTTATATATCATCTCTGAATCATTTGAGAGATTGGTATACTTCTCAAGGTAAGAAGCAGCCTTGTTCAGATCCTTTTCAGTCTTTGTATTACTATACTCACCCTTCTCATAAAACTCGCTGAGTACTTTTAAAGCATCAAGACCAAACTGCTTATACATCTGCTCATTGATACCTATATCAGCTATTCCTTCAAGAATCTCAATAGCTTCATTACCATTTGCATTTTCAAAAAGGCTCATAGCCTTATCATACTGAAGCTCAACTGTACTCTTATTTGATTTTTTACCGCCACCTGTAATTGCGGAGAATTTGTCCTTCAGATTACTGAAAAAGCCCATTCTGTTCCCTCCACATAAAGAAATGTAATATAGCTTTAAAACTAACTAATATATTATAGCATAGCGAAGAAAATCTATCAATCCTGACTCATATAACTTATTATAGAATCTACAGCATCTGTTTCATCATCTCCCGAAGCTTCTATCTCAATCTCCTCGTTATTGCAAAGTCCAAGACTCATCATGCCCATTATGCTTTTTGCATTTATTTTTTTAGTGCCTGAAATAAGAAATATCTCACTTTTAAATCTACTAGCTGTCTGAACTATCTCAGCAACAGGTCTTGCTTCATTAAACTGTGGGATACTAACCTTGAACATCTTCTTTGTCATAATTTTTCTCCTTTATTGAATACCATTACTCTTCCTAATAGATTCTGCCATAGCACTTAATTTTTTAAGTCTATGATTGATACCTGATTTACCAAGTGGTGGGGTAAATTTATCACCTAGCTCTTTCAGCGAAAGATAAGGAAACTCAAGCCTTATCTCGGCCATTTCTCTAAGTCCTTCAGGTATATCCTCAGGTTTTACATGAGCGTAAACATAATTGATATCATCTATTTGCTTAGCGGCAGCATTTGCCGTCTTTGCCATATTTGCAGCGTCACAATTGACTTCCCTGTTTATATTATTACGTATATCCTTGAGAATTCTGACATTTTCATAATCCATCATGGACTTTGATGCACCCAGAACCCCAATAAAATTGGATATCGTATTACCGTCCTTGATATATACAATATATCTATCCTTACGTTTCATACATTTCGCAGAAAGATGAAGCGAACTTATTATTCTGCAAAGCTTATCTGCTTCAGCTTCAGTCGGTACACTGATTTCCATATGATTCGATTTCTCAGGACTTGAAAGTGAACCGCCCGCCAGAAATGCACCTCTTAGAAAAGCCTGTTTGCAACAGCTTCTTTCAGTCAGCATCTCATTAGTACAGAGTCTGCTACCGGAATTATATACCTTAAGTCCGTTCCTAAGCCTTTCAGAATCCTTTTCATCAGTAATGATAAGCTTTCTGTGATGCATGATTTCCTGAGATGAAATAACATGCTCATCGGGAATATCAACCGCAATTTTGATAAGCTTTGAAACAAATGTTTCAAACTCATCACTTTCAACTCTTATACAAACCAAGCCATTTTTATCAGCTGAGTCAGCATTCTCAACTCGACCGTTTACCGAGATGATCCCACCGAGCAGTGCATATCTGCAGTGCTTATTTTTAGGGATTACTTCCATTAGCTCTTTTTTCAGATCAGACGAAAATGACATTACATCTCACCCTTAACATATGTATCATTAACTATATCCCTATGGAATACTCTAAACGAATAAGGTAATTCACCAAGTCTTTTAGCAAGTTCATTTGCAACAGTAACAGACCTGTGTCTTCCACCTGTACAGCCAATAGCGATCACAAGCTGATGTCTCTCCTCCTGTGAACTATACTGTTTAATAAGAAATCCGGAGATATCAACCAGCTTATCAACAAACTCCTTACTCTCAGGAGCGTCCATGACATAATCCTGCACCTCAGGATCGTTACCGGTCTTACGTCTAAGGTTATCTATATAATACGGGTTTGGCATAAACCTGACATCATAAACATAATCAGCATCCTGAGGAATTCCGAATTTATATCCAAAGGACATAACTGTAACGATAAGATTCTTATACTCCTTGCCCTTTGAAAAGATCTTCCTGACTTCGGCCTTAAGCTCTCTTGTAAGCAGCTTAGAGGTATCTATCGTATAATCAGCGATATTGCTCAGAAAGTCTATCCTGCTTCTTTCCTCAACAATTCCCTCTATCAAGGAACCGCCTACAGCAAGAGGATGCTCTCTACGTGTTTCTTTATATCTCTTTACAAGAATATCATTTGCCGCATCAAGGAAAAGTATCTCATAATTAAACTTATTTTCACGCATACGGTTAAGTATTCCGCTAAGCTCATCAAGAGAACTTCCGCTTCTTATATCAGTTCCGATAGCGATCTTATCATTTGTGAAATTCGAATCACTTGTAAGCTCCACAAATTTATCAATAAGCTCCACAGGAAGATTATCTACACAGAAAAACCCCAAATCCTCCAGTGATTTTAATACCGTGGTTTTACCGGCACCACTCATTCCAGTAACAATTACAAAACGCAAAGCTTAAACTCCTCCGATTTTAAAACTCCCCTATCAATTTAACCTCGGTTTCAAGTCTGACGCCAAACTTCTCATATACAACATTCTGAACCCTTTTGATCAGTTCATATACATCTGTTGACGTTGCACCGCCGGTATTTATAACAAACCCACAGTGTTTCGGACTCACCATAGCACCGCCAAAGGTTTCACCTGCAAGACCACTATCCATTATAAGTTTTCCTGCAAAATATCCTTCAGGTCGTTTAAATGTAGAACCCGCGCTTGGATATTCCAGCGGCTGTTTATCACGTCGACGCTGATTAAAATCATTCATCGTTTCTTCTATTTTGGTTTTATCTCCACTCTTAAGTCTGAGCTTAGTACTTAAGAAGATCATTTCATCCTGCATGGCGCGACTATGTCTGTAGCCAAAATCCATTTCATCACCCTTTAGTTCGATGATTTCTCCGTTCATAAGAACCTTTACGGATTCAACAACATCCTTCATCTCTCCGCCATACGCACCGGCATTCATATAGAGCGCTCCACCTATTGTTCCGGGAATTCCGGAAGCAAATTCCATTCCTGTGAGCGAATTCTCTAGTGCTACTCTGGAAACCTTAGATAATCTCGCGCCCGCCTGAGCTTCGATCATATCACCATCACAGATAACCTCAGACATTCCCTCACCGATTTCAATAACAGGAACTCCCGGACCCATATCAGAAACAAGAAGATTGCTTCCGTTTCCGATAATAAGCGGCTTTTCTCCATTTTTGTTAAGTATATCCAAGACTTCGCTTAGTCCATCAAAATCAAAAATTCTATAAAATGTATCTGCGCATCCACCTGTTTTAAAGGTAGTATGCTTTGACATAGGTTCATTCTTTAATAGTTCGTAATTCATTTGGAATACTCCGAAAAGTTTCTATTTAGAGTAAAGCTTAAAACAAACTAAAGCTCCACAATGTACATAGTACATTATAGAGCTTTATTTTTCAATTCGTAATAATAGTTAAAAAAACAGATAAAATAACGGTTTTACTGTTAATTTTTACAAGGCAGATGCTGCTCCGCCATACATACCTGCATCATTACCAAGTGTAGCAAGTTCAAACTTTGTATTCTTACATGCATGGAAAGCATACTGCTGATAGTATTTCTTTGTTGCATTGATAAGTATCTCTCCTGCTCGTGATACTCCGCCACCGATAACAAATACTTCAGGATCAATGACTTCAGCTACATTTGAAAGTGCAAGACCAAGTCTTCTTCCGTGTTCCTCAACCAGATCAAGAGCAAGGTTGTCGCCATTCTTTGCAGCATCGAATATCTCTTTAGCTGAGATATACTTAACCTCTCTCAGCTTTGAAGGCTTATCACTTGTCTGAAGCGCTCTGTTTGCAAGTCTTACTATACCTGTTGCAGAAGCATACTGCTCAAGACAGCCCTTCTTTCCACAATTGCAGACATCATTTTCTTCAAGGTCAATGGTCATATGACCTATCTCGCCGCCGGCTCCATTTACACCGGCAAGCATTTTACCATTTATAATAATTCCACCGCCGACACCGGTTCCGAGAGTAACCATAACTACAGTATTATAGTCCTTTCCTCCTCCCTGCCAGTACTCACCGAGCGCAGCCATGTTGGCATCGTTACCAACCTTAACAGGAAGCCCTATAAGCCCACTGAGTTCTTCAGCAGCATTGAAAACTCCCCATCCGAGGTTAACACATTTTATAACAGTTCCATCCTCCTTTACAGGTCCCGGAACTCCCATTCCCACTCCTTTAACCTCATCCTTTGATAATCCTTTTTCGGTCATTTTATTCTCAATTGAAGCAGCTATATCAGAAAGGATGTATGCTCCACCGTCATCAGTTCTGGTTGTAATTTCCCACTTATCCAGAAGCTCACCATCAACAGAAAAAAGTCCAATTTTTACTGTTGTACCTCCGATATCTACTCCAAATACATACTTTTCCATTTATTAATCCTCCTAAAATGTTATCTCAAAAGAATAAACTTAATTATTCTGCAAGCCCTTAGTTACACGGTTATACATCTCCTGCGCAGCATTATATCCCATCTTCTTCTGTCTGTGGTTAACAGCTGCGGATTCAACGATAATCGCAAGATTTCGGCCCGGCCTAATTGGTATCGAATGAGAAACAATGCTGTTTCCAAGTATCTCTACATGACTATCCGAAAGACCAAGTCTGTCATAATTCGCATCCTTATCCCACTCTTCAAGCTTAATAACAAGATCAACCTGCTGTGAGATCTTAACACATTCTACACCGAACATAGTCTTTACATCTATTATACCGATACCTCTGAGTTCAATAAAATGTCTCGTTATCTCAGGCGATGTACCTATCAGCTGTTCATCGCTTATTTTCTTTATTTCTACTACGTCATCGGCAACAAGACGATGTCCTCTTTTGATAAGCTCAAGAGCAGCCTCACTTTTTCCTATGCCGCTGTCTCCCATAATAAGCACACCTTCACCGAAAACATCTACAAGAACTGCATGCAGCGAGATACGCGGTGCAAGCTCCTCATGAAGATAACGAACTGTCTCATGTACAAAGGAAGATGTAGTTGCATGACTTGTAAGTATAGGAATACCATGCTTTTTTCCGGCCTCAATAACGAAATCATAAGGCTCTATTCCTCTGCAAAAAACAAGACAAGGGATATTATAGGTAAATAGCTTATCAAATATCTCCTTTGCTTCATCCTTCGTATGCTTATCTGCAATAAAAGCATTCTCAACATTTCCGCATATCTGAACACGATTAGTATCAAAATGCTCAAAAAATCCGGCCAGCTGAAGCGCAGGCCTGTTTATATCCGGATCACTTATAAAGATCTCATCCGTATTTATCTCAGGTGTATGATTCTCAAGATTCATCTTTTTGATCAAATCAGTGAGAGCCACCGAATATTCTTCTTTCATTTGACCTCCCATATATAAGTTATTTATGACCCCTTCACCCAAAAGCGCCTTTATCATTTTAACATATAAGTGTTTTTATTTCACTATCAATATTTACTCTCAAAGTGTATAATAATGTCATTATGAGTATATTTGATATCGAAGAAGAACTGAATAAGCTTCCTCATAGCCCCGGCGTTTATATAATGCATAACGAAAACGAGGCTATTCTTTACGTCGGTAAAGCTATCGATCTACATAACCGTGTAAGACAGTATTTCAGAGCCGGTCACGGGCATAACAATTCACCGAAGATAACCAAAATGGTATCACAGATAGCATACTTTGAGTATATAGTTACCGCGTCTGAGATGGAAGCACTAGTTCTCGAATGTAATCTCATTAAAGAACACAGACCTAAGTACAACACTCTTATGACTGATGACAAGGGCTACCCATATATCAAGATTACTCTGGGAGACCATTTTCCGAGAATCATGATGAGTCACAGAATGTCAAGAGATAAGTCTTTATACTTTGGTCCTTTCACTGATAGAAAGGCTGTTCATGACACTATTGCTCTGGTCAAAAAGATATTTCATTTAAGAAATTGTAACAGGGATCTGAATAGCAGCAAATGTGATGACCGCCCCTGCCTTTACTATCAGATAGGCCAATGTCCTGCTCCATGTGCAGGTCTTATCAGTAAACAGGATTATGACAAAAGCATTGAAGAGGCAGTAAGCTTTCTTAACGGAAACACTAAAGCAGTGATCAAAAAGCTAAAGGAAGAAATGACATCGCAGGCTGAAAAAATGGAATTCGAGAAGGCTGCAGAAACAAGAGACCTGCTTGAAAGTGTCGAAAAGATATCCGAAAAACAAAGAGTCAGCAACAGTTCATCCGATGATAAGGATATAATAGCTATGGCTCGCGAAGACAAGGATACTGTTATTTCAATATTCTTTATCAGAGACGGAAGCCTGATTGGCCGAGAAAATCATCATATGTCCATTGACAGCTCTGACACTGACAGCGAAATAATAACCGCGTTCATTAAGCAGTACTACTTCGCTGTCCCATTTATCCCAAAGGAAATACTTACTGTAGTTAAAATAGATGACGACAGGGTTATCACAGAATACCTTTCTGACAGAAAGGGACAAAATGTTAAAATAACCACGCCGCAAAAAGGCGAAAAGAAGGGACTGATCAAGCTGGCTGAGGATAACGCAAGACTTGTTCTGTCGCAGGATATAGAAAGAATAAAACGCCTTGAAAAACGAACTACAGGAGCATGCCGGGAAATTGCAGAAATAATAGGCTCGGAAAATGTTATTCGTATGGAAGCCTTCGATATATCAAACATTTCCGGATATCACTCAGTTGCATCAATGGTCGTATTTGAAAACGGTAAGCCAAAAAGAAACGCCTACCGTAAGTTCAAGCTTCAAACCGTCGAAGGACCGGACGACTATGCATCAATGAAGGAAGTTCTTTCAAGAAGATATACTGATGAAAAAATAGGCCCCCTGCCCGATGTAATAATGATGGATGGCGGCAAGGGACAGGTACATATAGCAGAAGCTGTTCTAAATAGTATTGGTCTTGAAATACCTGTTTGTGGTATGGTAAAAGATGATAATCACAGAACCAGAGGTCTTTACTATAAGGACGAGGAAATAAGCTTTAAACCCGGAAGTGAAGCTATTCATATGATTACTGCCCTGCAGGATGAGACACATCGTTTCGCCATAACCTATCATAAACAGCTAAGGAGTGCAGATCAGACAAGATCTATACTCGATGATATAAAAGGGATTGGCCCGAAAAGAAGAAAGGCTCTTCTGCTACACTTTAAGGATGTGGACAGTATAAAAAACGCTTCTCTTGAAGAGCTTGAAAATGTCGAAGGAATGGACAAGAAAGCCGCTAATGCAGTATACGAATTTTTTAATTAATTACGAGGTATAAGTACATGAGTTTTAAACTATTCCCATCAGAGTATTGTAAATCAACCTATATGATTGACTTTGAAAAATATTATAACGAAGGATATAGAGGTATTATTTTTGATATCGATAACACTTTGGTTCCGCACAATGCTATGCACGACGAACGCTCTCTTGAATTATTTAAAAAACTAAAAGAGCTTGGTTTTAAATACTGCTTTGTTTCAAACAACAAGGAACCACGTGTCAAAGAATTCAGTGACCCGATTGATGGCTGTTACGTATACAAAGCCGGAAAACCTAAAAAGGACGGATACCTTGAAGCAATGCGTCTAATGGGCACAAAAAGAAGAAACACATTCTTCGTTGGTGATCAGATATTTACGGATATATGGGGTGCCAATAATGCCAGACTTCATAACATCCTCGTAAAACAGGTTGCATTTCACGAAGAAATCCAGATATACCTGAAGCGTATAATCGAAAAACCAATACTATGGATATATCTGATAAAAGAAAAGTTCAAAAACCGTAAGTAACTTTGAACAATTATATAAAATGGATTATAAGTAAAATGAATTATAAAAAAGATGGTGACGAGGGATTATCGTCACCATCTTTTTCTCACCCTATAAATCATCCTATTAAAGGATATCAGCTCTAAGTTTCTTAAGAACCTGGAATGTCTTGGTTCTAAGCTCTTCAGCTTCGAAAAGTGAAAGCATTGTGTCCATATCGAACTTAGCCTTCATAAGAGTATCGATCCAGTCATTTACATAGTCCTTTACATACTCAACATTTTCATCAGACTTATCCTTGAGGATAGACTGAATGTTATTTATGTTCTCAACTACAGAAGGAGTAACTGTTACATTGCTTCCGGATGGTGTTGATGAACCCTCGTCTGAAAGCTCGATAACCTTACCGGTCTTTGTAATGATAACCTTCTTATTAGGTGTTGATTCAGGCTTAGCCTGTACTCCGCCACCCTTTTTGTCGAGAAGCTTTTCAGTAGCTTTTACAAGACATACAACTGAGTAGGTAGCCTCCTGAGGTGTCTGCTCAGGCTGTCCCTTTCCTTCATGCTGATGCCACAGCCACTCTGATTTAAGAAGCATCTCTTCAATCTTTGAATCATCAAGAAGAGCCTTAAGATCAGAATCAATAGTTGGAGCTGCACTTCTACCGAAGAGACCGCCGCCTCTACCCTGCTGACCTGAATCATTCTTCTTATATCTTGCAGGAACTACGATATTTTCATAGCTCTTAATAAGAAGCTTCTCTGCAATCTTTGGATCATAATCACCATTAATGATTGCTATTCTTCCGCCGTTAAGTCCATTAACGATCATGTCCTCACAAGCCATAAATACGAGAGTCTTCTGACGATCATCGATCATCTGCTTTATCTCATAATTTGTCTTTGACTTCTCAAGGATTGCATTCTTACGAACCTTAAACGCCTTGATCTTTTCCTTGATACTGAAGAACATCTTCAGAAGTGATGGATTGGCATTAACATAGTCATTGATCCATGTTATCTCAACATACTGATGCTCTATCTTATTTGAAAGCTCATATACATTGTATCCATCGAATACAACATTAAGTGTTGTATACAGCTTCTCAAGTATTTCATACTTCTCTTCCCAAGGACGTCCACTTACATCTGAATTAACAAGCTCTTTAATTCCGCACTCATAGAATACAAGATTGTACTCATAAAGTCCTTCAAAGATATTGGTCTTACCTGTAAGCTGAGCACCTGCACCAAGAACCTGAAGGTTCTTCTTCATATCAGGCTCATTCTCGATATAGAGATAAACCTTCTTAACGAATGCTGATACCTCACCGATAAGAGTATCAATTCTCTTGTTATAAAGCTCCTGCTTAGAAATAGCTGTAAGTACATTTCTGCTGAGGACGCTTGTGTCCTGAGTAGTATTTACATTTCTGATGAGCTCCTTGAAGCTCTCATAAACTGCCATATTATCAATAGGGATGTACTCAGCGTTAAGTCCATAGAACTCAAATGCCTTGTTATAATCCTTATTCGCAATAAATGTATTGAAAAGACCTATTGAAAGCTGAGTCTTATAATCATTTCCTACGTGAGGATCCTCAACAACGTAATCATAAAGAACCTCAAGGTTACTGAGATATGCATCTGAATTTGCAAGCGATGTAGGAAGACCCATGTCCATAACTACATTAATGAGATCCAGATATCCAAGTAAAGCCTTATCAAAATTCTTTGGTCTGTCATCATCTTCAAGAATCTGATAACTAACGTTGATAAGCAGAGGTGCTATACGCTCTCCTATAAGCCTCATAGCCTCACCGAACTTTTCTCTCTGATAAAGATAGATAAGCCATATACTGTAACGATATATACCTGTTGTATTGATAGGAGCATCAATATCCGAAGGATCTATATCTCCGTATACAAATTTGAACAAAGGCTCTATCCATTCATCGATTTCATATCTGCCTGTAGCTTTGATATTCTCATCAACGAATTCACCCAATTCATACAGCTTAGTGCACTGTGACCTTACGTCATCGTCTACACTCATGGTCTTCAGATCGAAATTGCTATCCTTAAGATAATCAATAACGAGCGCGTAGAAACCATCCTCTACCTGTTCATTAAGAAAACGAATAAGTAACCCCTTGTTATTGGAAGCTGCTATGGATAGAACATTATTATCACTGCCCGTAATATTAGCTGGTAATGCCATATACCACTCCTCCTCATTATAAAAATACTACTAGTTTAGTGCCACCCGACACTATTTTTATTTTACTTGAAATATGTAATTTTTTCAACGTCATATTGTCAATTTTTTACAGTATTTTTTGTTAGTTTTGCACAAGCCCGGCCATTTTAAGAATAGCCATTGCATTTCTCGTCGTACATCTGCCATCCTTGATCTTGTAATCAAAGCGAAGCTGGTCATTTTCATAGTACTCCTCGAAATGATAATTATCAGCAGCTGAGCCATCTTCAGTAGTAAGCTCACACAGCTCAAAATCATGAGTCGAAACAATAACCATAGCATTTCCTGCAGAAAGCTTCTTAAGTGCCTGTTCAGCTCCCACTATTCTATCCGCTGAATTTGTACCCTTAAATATCTCATCAATAAGACAAAGTGCCGGCACATCATTTCCACCGGAGACATACTCTGCCATTTCCTTGATTCTGAGTATCTCTGCGTAGAAGGTTGAGATTCCACCGGCTACATCATCCATTACTCTCATCGAAGTAAACAGCTTCACAAAAGGAACCTTGAAGTTCTTTGCGCAGACACCGGAGCCTGTATAAGCAAGAACAAGGTTGATTGCAACAGTTCTGAGAAATGTAGTCTTTCCGGACATATTCGAACCTGTTATTATAGTCAGACTGTTAGTTAGCTGACCATCGTTACTTACGACTGTATCAGGATTAAGAAGCGGATGATAAACCTGCTCAAGATCAAGTCTTAGTTCTTTTGTTATAACCGGCTTCTTTGTTTCTCTTACCATAGAAAGAACTGCAAGAGAACCAAGCTCTTCAAAATCAGAAAGGATATCCGTGCTTTCTTCAAACACTCCCGAATACTTACTGATCCATGAGCTTGCAGCTTTTGAGATAAAGAAATCCCAGCCTAAAAATCCCGCTAAAGCCATATGCACTATAGGGTTATAAGAGATATTGCTGAGCGATGTTATCCTGTCCATCTTTTTAATGGCACCAAGACTTCCGTCTCGATCAACAACCTTTTCTCTAAGTCCACCAAGAAGCGCGGAGTCAAAGGTTTCATCCTTTATAAGTCCAAGCATCTTATAATAATCATTTGCCGCTGAACCATAGCTCTCAATCGGAGCCTTAAGCTTCTGATGCAGACCAAGAGGCATCCAGGTAATTATCATACCCGCAATAAAAGCCATAAGTATTTTAGATGGTCCCCATGCACCTGAAAGCACCATTACTACTGTAAATATATTCATTGCAGGAACAAGAACCATAAGCGGATACATCCAAACCGGGAAGCTGTTTTTTTCTTCGCCTGCTGCTTCTTTTCCTGACTTCTTTTCATCATCAGAATCGTTATCCTCATCTTCATCTTCAAAATCAAGACGTCTCTGAAGAGCCTTCTCTCTTTTCTCAAGTATTCTTTCAGATGAAGCTTCGAAATCAACAAGAAATGATGTTTTTTTACCAAGCTCTGTAATAGCCTCATATCTCCTATCCATCTCATTTAGATGATCCGTCTTAAGAGAAAGCGTTTCAGCCAGCTTCTTTCTTCCCATAGAGGTATGCGCTATCGTGATCATCTGATAAAGAGAATTCTTCCCAAGAAGATCCAGATCATAAGATACGGTATCCTCCTGTGTAAGGAATTCAGAACCGTTATCCTTAAATTCCTTCCATTTTCCTGAATATCTCATTATGTATCGATTTACTACCTGACCTTTAGCGCTAAGCGCATTCATCTTATCACGTATAATTGAATGATATCTGACAAGATAGATAAATACAGCAATTAGTAATGCTCCTGTTCCGACAATCAAAAGACTCTTCTTGCTTATTCCTACTGAAATAAGTACTATAGCAGCCAGAAAAACAACCAGCCTTACAGTTGCTATATGAGAAAACTTCTTGTCCAGAAGGAGCTTATCGCTTTCTATTTTTTCCTTGTCCTTTATTATTGATTCGTTCATTAACCTAAATCCCTCTATGTTTTACATTTTATTTTATCATTTTAAGCATAAATACTTTAATCAGGTCTTTTAACTCAAAAAACCAAGTTGCATTATATCATATAAAGCAAATATATTCTACGTTAATGCAATAAATTATGTTCACACGATAACATTGATTTTTCTACTGTTATGAAGTAAAATACTATATATATTTTTTATAGGAGGTACAACAATGGCCAGACATAGTTTATTTGGGGGACTTCTTACAATCACGGCTGCTGCTGCAGCTGCTGCAGGTGTATGTTATCTCTTCAAAGAAGAAATCAGAGGAACAGAAACATATAAGAATCTTAATGAGAAGTATGATGTTGATACAAAAATCAAGAAGGCTTCCGAAAAAGCCAGAGATACAGCTTATGACCTGAAGGACAAGGCAAAGGTTGCTGCAAAGGACATCAAAACTAAGGCTGACGAGTGGAAGGCATCTAAAGAGTCCGCATTTGAAGATGATGAAATCATTACTGATGAGGATTTCTCAGAGGATAGAGACTATGTTTCTATCAATGATGCAGTCGCTGATACTGCTGCAGAAGCCACAGAAAACGCTGCCGATGCTTCAGCAGATGCAAATCCTGATCCGGCATAAGATAGTTTAAAACAGATATTTAAGTAAAAACAAAAACAGTTGCAAGGCATACGACCCGGCAACTGTTTTTTTAATATCTTTTCAGTTTTTACTATATTTTCAATCTTTTTAACTATCTTTTTTCGATATATATATGTGATATATAGGCTCTTATCACATACTCTTCTGTTATATACAGAAATCTCTCCTTATGATCAAGCCTGTTCTCAAGCTCGTTATTCAGCGTTTCTATTAGCTCTTTTCTGGAACTAAACAGTCCTCTATTCTTAAATCCAAGAGAAAGCACAGGATTTATAAATGCTGCAACAGTGTAAAGCAATGAAACAATAAGCAGCGCTATAGATGCAATCTGAACTATATCAACGATTTTGACTTTAAACGCAGGATAATCAACTTCATTTATTATTGTCTCATCCACATACCCATCAAAGACATCCTCGCTCAGTTCAACTGATTTTGCATATTCACTCAGTACATAACCGGTAACAGCTTCATCCTGCATAAGTCTGGCATTAATAGTAACCTTTTCGCCAGATGAAATAGAATTATACGTATCATCATTCAGTACAAAAAGTTGAATACCATTACCATGAAAGCTGTAATAATAGGAGCCAACAACCTCGTTATCTCTTACATAATCGAAGCCGGCAGGATGAATATCACCTGAATAATCAAATGTAATATTCTGCTCTCCTTCTTTATAAAGAATCCCAACGCTCGATAAATCACTTACCTTATAGCATCTGTATTCATCCAGGAGCGAAAGCTGCATACTCATATAGAGCACCATAAGCTCTATGATAATCACAGGAATCATAAGTGCTACAAGATTTCTGCGAACTAACCTTTTAAACATACTCTATAATCTTTCTTCCCTGATTATTTAGCAACGATATTGATGATCTTGTTAGGAACATATATCTCCTTGATGATTGTCTTACCATCAAGTCTGTTTCCAAGAGCTTCTTTAGCAGCAGCGAGGATATCATCCTTAGATGCATCAGCAGGAACGCTTATAGTAAGTCTTGTCTTTCCTGAAACCTGTACAGGAAGTGTTATCTCATCTGTTGCAAGATGCTTCTCATCAAACTCAGGCCATGACTCTTCAAATACAGATGAAGTTCCTCCAAGAACCTCCCAAAGCTCTTCACCTATATGAGGGGCAAATGGAGCTATAAGACGTACTGCAGTCTTAAGTGTTTCCTTATCAACGCCTGCACCCTTTGTAAGCTCAACGAATTTGTTGTTATACTCCATAAATGCAGAAACAACAGTGTTCAGATTGAAGCTTTCAAGTCTCTCAGTAACAGCCTTAACAAGTCCATTTCTGAGACGAAGTGTTTCAGGAGTTTCAGCAACCTCTCCGGCAGCATACTTCTCTACATTATCAGTAACAACACCATAGAATCTCTTGATAAATCTGTAGATACCATCAATTCCGGCATCATCCCAGATAGCATCTGCTTCAGGTGGTCCAACGAAAAGCTCATAGAGTCTGAGCGTATCACAGCCATAATCGCGAACGATGTCATCAGGTGAAACTATGTTACCAAGAGACTTTGACATCTTGGTAGGCTTACCTGTCACTCTGTCACGTCCACAGATCATTCCCTGATTGAAGAGCTTCTTGAACGGCTCATCGAATCCTACTACTCCTATATCATACAGGAACTTAGTCCAGAATCTTGAATAAAGCAGGTGAAGAACAGCATGCTCAACACCACCGATATACATATCTACAGGGAGATACTTATCTGCCTTCTCTCTGGATACAAGCTCTTTATCATTATGAACATCCACGTATCTGAGGAAGTACCATGAAGAACCGGCCCACTGTGGCATAGTATTGGTCTCTCTCTTAGCAGGACCGCCACACTGAGGGCATGTACAGTTAACCCAGTCCTCGATAGCAGCAAGTGGTGATTCACCCGTACCTGTAGGCTCATACTTCTCTACTTCAGGCAGTCTGAGAGGAAGCTCTTCCTCCGGAACAGCAACACATCCGCACTTCTCACAGTGAACGATAGGAATCGGCTCACCCCAGTATCTCTGACGTGAGAATACCCAGTCACGAAGCTTATAGTTTGTTGTTGCCTTTCCATAGCCCTTCTCTTCTATTATCTGTGGAGCCTTCTCCTTAAGCTCGGCAGACTCCATACCATTCCAGTCACCTGAATTAACCATGATACCTGAAGCAGCTGTATAAGCCTCAGTCATCTCGCTTCCATCCTGAACATCCTCAAGCGTAGGAGCAATAACCTGGATGATCGGAAGATCAAACTTCTTTGCAAATTCAAAGTCTCTGTCATCATGAGCAGGAACACACATGATAGCTCCTGTACCATAATCAGCAAGTACATAATCAGAAAGCCAGATAGGAGTCTTCGCACCATTCAGAGGATTTATAGCATAGCATCCTGTGAATACACCTGTCTTCTCCTTATCAGCCATACGATCGATAGATGACTTAAGTGATGTCTGATAGATATAATCCTTAACAGCCTTCTCAGTCTCAGGAGTATAAAGCTTTGAAGCAAGCTCTGACTCCGGAGCAAGAACCATAAATGTAGCTCCATAGAGTGTATCAGGTCTTGTTGTATAAACAGTAATAACCTCATCTCTTCCGTCTACAGGGAAGTTAACCTCTGCACCCTTTGACTTACCGATCCACTCTGACTGCATCTTCTTAACCTTCTCAGGCCAGTCAAGCTTATCCAGATCAGCAAGAAGTCTCTCTGCATAAGCAGTTATTTTAAGCATCCACTGACGGAGATTCTTCTTTGTAACATCAGCTCCGCAGCGCTCACATTTACCATCCTTAACCTCTTCGTTCGCAAGACCTGTCTTACATGATGGACACCAGTTGATAGGCATCTCCTTCTCATAAGCAAGTCCCTTCTTAAACATCTGAACAAAGATCCACTGAGTCCACTTGAAATAATCAGGATCAGTTGTGTTTACTTCCATATCCCAGTCATAGATAGCTGATATCTGCTTTATCTGTTCTTTGATAGAAGCAACATTCTTTGCAGTTGAAATAGATGGATGTACTCCATTCTTAATTGCATAATTTTCTGCAGGAAGTCCAAATGCATCCCATCCCATTGGATGAATTACATACTTTCCGTGCATCATCTGGTAACGACTCCAGACATCAGAGATTACATATCCTCTCCAGTGTCCTACATGAAGTCCGTTTCCTGAAGGGTAAGGAAACATATCCAGGCAGTAATACTTTGGCTTCTTACCATCGTTTACATTGACAGGATTCTCCTCCCACTTTTTGTTCCATTTTGCCTCAATAAGCTTGTGATCAAATCTGGCCATTTTATCTTTCCTCCGTACATACTCCTCGGAATTATTCCTCAGAATAGTTTTATCATTATTTTTAATTCTTTTTATTAGTTTTATCAGCTTTATCAGTTTTTTCAGTCTTTTCAGTCTTTTCAACGTTTTCAGGCTTTTCAGTCTTCTCATGATGAGTCACCTTACCGATAAGCTCTTTTGAATGCTGGAGCTGTTCCAGCTTCTTCGCCCTCTTCTCTCGGGTCTTTTTCGATTCATAACGCTTCTTTGGTCCCTTGATAGGCTTACCATCTTCATCTATGCCCCTTAGGGCGACAAAGAATTCTGTGTCATTCGATAGCCCATTCCGGTTTAGTCCATCCCGAAGTATTATTGTTACAAGCGCATAAATACATGCAAATGTAGGAACACCGAGGACCATTCCAGGGAATCCAAACAGATTGCCTCCTACCATAATCGCAAAGAGTACCCAGAAGCTTGAAAGACCTGTTGAATCTCCAAGAATAAGCGGACCAATTATATTTCCATCGAGCTGCTGAAGCACGATTACAAAAACTACAAATACAAGACACATTTTCGGAGACTCAACCAGCACAAGGAACGCTGAAGGAATAGCTCCGATGAAAGGTCCAAAGAACGGAATTATGTTTGTAACACCGATGATAACACTGATAAGTGTTGCATAAGGCATATCTACTATCGTACAGAAAATGAAGCAGATAAGACCGATTATTACAGAATCAACGATCTTTCCATAAATAAATCCACTGAATACACTATCTATATAATCGATAGCACCAAGAACCTTATTACCTCTTTCTCTCTTAAATATAGCGTAAATAACCTTCTTTCCCTGAGCTGAAAATGTATCCTTGCTCATAAGGATATATACAGCAGCAATAAGACCAACAAGTATATCAAATATCATCTTGATACCGCCAATGATACCACTGGATACAGTCTTAACGATATTATTCATATTTGGAAGAAGTGTTTTCGCAAGTACTTCCTTTAAGTTTTTCTCAAAGCCACCAAGATACGAATTAAGAAGTTCAATCTTCTCATTATTATCCTTCATGAATCTCTTTGCGAAATTCGAGATATTTTCAGAATACTTATCTATGTTGTTATACAAACTGTTCATACTTTCGTATAGCTGAGGAATAAGTATGTAGAAAAATGCAACAATCAGTGCAAGGAAAAAGATAAGCGCAAAAACAACTGCAAGCACATCAGATATCCTCATAAGCTTCTTATCAGAAGTCTTCTTAAACATCTTACCTAAAATACTTCTGAATCCGATTCTGAACTTATTAACAATAGGATTCAGAACAAATGCAAGGAAGCATCCGATAAGTATTGGCGTCATAGCCTTAAGGAGTGTTCCGAGCATTGAAAAAAAGATACCTATCTTCCCGATACATAAGTAAAAAAGAACGATAATACATCCGGCGCCAGCCAGAGTCATCATCCTTCTCATATCTATAAACGAAAATTTCTTCTTATTGTTATCCTCTTCCAAGAAAATCCCTCCAAATCAAAAGAATCCAAATTCATGCAGATTCATGCAATAAAGATAAACAAACATATTAAATAATAACATAAAAAAAGTGATTATACAATTGTATAGTCACTTTTTCTCAAATATAATAACAGTTCTTCGCAAAATATAACAATTAAAAATTATCCGGGTTTAATTCAGTAAAGTCTTTTATCTGTGCATAAACCCCGGGCTTGGTTATAAGTCCCGTATTCCAGCTGTCACCGGTTACGGCAATTATATGTCTTATCCCCGCATCATAAGCCGCTCTCACACCGGCATCACTATCCTCAAACGCAACTATATGATCAGCACTCATTCCAAGCTTCTCGATAGCCGCAAGGTATAGATCAGGATGAGGCTTTAACGGAATATTTCCGGCACCGACAACTACATCCTCCCACTTAAACCAAAGCTCAAGGTTATATCTCTCAAAATACATATTCATATTTTCAAGATTCGCAGTAGTCGCTATTGTCCTTTTAACCTGAGCCAGAAGCAGATAATTAAGAAAATCCTTAAGTCCCGGCGCAAGCGGTACATCATCCTTCGCTATAAGACTTCTGTATATCCTCTCCTTCTCCTCTGAGAACTGGTTGATCATATTATCAGAGAGCTCATAACCAAGGAAATGTTCAAGTATCTCCTTAGGAGTCTTTCCTATGATCCAGAGACTTGTGTCCCTGTCAGAAACCGGCTTCATTGAAAGCTCTTCTATATATGTTTTCCAGGCCATATTATGGTATTTACCATCAAATATACATGTCCCGTTAAAATCAAATATTACGCCAATATCTTTATTCATTTCCTGTTCTTTATCTCCAAAGCTATCTTCCTCTTAAGAAGATGAAGTCTTCCGTACCATTTATTTATCCCGGTCAGCTCGCAGAACTTCATAAAGTCTTTTCTATATATCTTATACCTCTTCATTGCCAGGCGTCTATCCTGCTTAGTTCTGCCTGAAAAGCTCTGCTCCATTCTTGCATTAATAACAAGCATCCTGTTCAGATCATGTCTGGAAAGATTATATAAAAATGTATAATCAATCATATCAAGGAACAATGCTTCCTCAAAACCACCAACCATTTCTATAGCACTCAGTCTGACCGCCATACCACTGCTTATACAATAAACATCATCATATATTCCCGGCTTTCTTATGCAATTACTCCTATGATAGTTAAATGTAAAGCTCCTTACAGGCGACATAGGATTGCCACCACTTTCAATTATTCCGGTTATTACATTTACTCCATCATTAACTCTCGAAGGAGCCTTATATTCCTTATATATCTCTCTGATATAATCATAGGTTATATCAGTATCATCATCCAGAAGCATAAGAAAATCAAACTTAGGATTAGTGCTATCATGAAGAGCATATTCAACCGCTTTATTATATGCCTTCGACAGTCCCAGATTCTTTCCATTCTTTATATAAGCAATACCGTGGGTAGCAACAAATTCATTTAACTCTTCATCATCAACATAAAAAGACTTATCTGAATTATCAACTACTATGATCTTCGTTTTCTTCTCCCCATGTTTTTCCAGAAGTCTTTTCGCAGAATACCTTGACAAAACATCAGACAGTTTTTTGTTATATATAACTATCGCAACATATAACATAAGCATTCACCCCTTAAGATAAATCAGTACGCCTTTACCTTAGTCCAGAGATCAGAATAATACGCTCTCAAATCAGAATCCTGATATCTGAAAACCTCATTATTCGGAGCGCCAAATACCGGAGTAAAGGCATTTATTCCTTCATATTCATCCTTTTTAAGATCCTCTCTTACCTGAGTGACAGGAGTTGTATAACCAATAAAAAGTGTATTGTTATACGCATTATCATATTCAAGCATAAAATCCATAAACTGTTCAGCGAGCTCTTTGTCTTCACAATCCTTTGTCAGAACCATCGCATCGCACCATTCATTTGTTCCTTCGGAA
>CACYJP010000015.1 GCA_902774725.1 uncultured Lachnospiraceae bacterium | reverse complement strand
CACTTGCTGCAAAACTTATCACCTTTCCATCCTGGCTTACGCTTGCTCCTGATTCTGTCTCCTTAACTGTTACTGTTGCAACTACAGGATTTGTAAGTGCATCATAACCTGTTGCAGGCGCTGTCTCAACTACCTTGTATGTCTTTCCATACTCAAGACCATCCCATGTTATCTTTCCGGCTGATGTCTGCTTGCTTGTTCCTGTTATTGTTCCGTTATCATCCTGAAGCTCAAATGTTGCTCCTGTGATATTGCTTCCATCATCTACGTCTGTCTTTGTAAGCTCTATCTTACCTGTGATATTTGTATAATCATCTTCAAAGGCAACGTTCTTTGTTGTATTATCAGCTACTGCTATGTCACTTCCTTCAGTTCTATGATCAAACTGCTTAAGTGTCACTGTCTTACTGTAGCTGTCCGGTCCTGTGATAGTGAATACAAGAGCACCTTCAGCCTCAGCTTCTGTAACATCTCCCTTGATTGTCTTTGTTATAACTATCTTTCCTTTTTCAGGAGTTGCAGCCTTCTTATTTGTTGCACTTGCTGCAAAGCTTATTACCTTGCCATCTGCGCTTACGATTGCTCCTTGTGTTGTTTCACTTATTATGATTGTTGCAACTACAGGATTTGTAAGTGCATCATAACCTGTTGCAGGAGCTGTCTCAACTACCTTGTATGTCTTTCCATATACAAGTCCGTTCCAAGTAATCTTTCCGGCTAAAGTCTCCGTACTTGTACCCATAATAGTAGTTCCATTGTTATCCTGAAGCTCAAATGTTGCTCCAGTGATACCCAGACCACTATCTTCATCTGTCTTTGTAAGCTCTATCTTACCTGTTATATTTGTATAGTCATCTTCAAATGCAACATTCTTTGTAGTATTATCAGCTACTGCTATATCACTACCTTCAGTTCCTTTTGTACCATCCACTGAATATGTTACTGATACAACCTTTCCTGTGATATCCTTTGTTGACTCAACTACCTGATAGTTGCCTTCCTCAAGCTGATCAAGTGTATAAGTGTAAACCTTTGTTTCATCTACATGATCAAACTCGCTGAGATTTACTGTCTTAGTGTAGCCATTAGGACCTGTGATTGTAAATGTAAGAGCTCCCTCAGCTTCGTCCTCTGTAACGTCACCCTTGATAGTCTTGGTAATTATTATCTTACCCTTTTCAGGAACTACGCTGGAGTTATCTACATTTGTAAATTCTATATCACTTTCATGATCAATACTTGTGATATTTCCATCTGCTCCTATGACAACATTGATCTTATATGAAGCCTCATCATAAGTAATGTTATTATCTCCAGCCTTAGCGCCTTCAGTATTCCAGTTTCTTGAAGTTTCTGTTAATGTAAGCTGAAGAGTCTGATTAACAACACCTTCAGGTACAGTCACTTCATCAAATACTATTTCACCATTTGAACTATTGTATTTTTCCTGAACTAAATCCCACTGTGAAGGATAATACAAATGGCCTTCAAGCTTAAACTTAAAATCACCATCACTAAGTGCTATCGGATTTCCATTTGCATCTGTAAAGTTCTTCTTTGCCTTAATCTGGAACTTATTTGATACCTCACGATATGTATTAGTAATTGTCTTAGTTGCCGGAGTTGTACCATCTGGTACAGTTACATCTCCTTCTCCTGTAACAGAGAAAATATAACCATTAACCTTAATTGCATCATTATCCTTATCCTCTGTAACAGTATAATCTCCTAATGGAAGATTCTTGATTTCAAGAGTTCCGCCTGCAGGAACATTCAGTGCCTGCTTTCCAGTACCAAGTGTACCATTTGCATCCTGAACATATTCTGATGTATCTTTCTTCTGCACATAAACAGGATAATTTGCAGGAGCAGTTCCTGTATAATTTTCTAGTCCCGCAACAGTCTTACTTATCTTAAGTGAATTCTTATGAGCCTCGTAATCATTTTCAAGAGTAGCATCAACTGTCTTGTTAACCCATTTTGATCCATCCCAACGAGGATTAAATACAACAACCCCATCAGTTCTTTCAGTTGCACCCTGCATTACCTTAGAAGTCAGATCATAGCCTGAAACCTGAGCCGCTGTAACATCTTCCTCTATAGCATATTCATAATATGATTCATTATCATAATAAGGGCCGAATGCTCCCTGTCTTTCAGTAGCGACATTTATGATTACATTCTTAAATGTAAGTGTTTCGCCACCTTTTATTGTAAATGGAACCTTATCTGCAGCTTCTACAAGTTCACCTGTTGTAAGACTTGCAAGATACTTGCCTGACTTAACCTGCTTTACATAGAAGGTGTACTCTTTTGAAGTATCAGAATATCCCTTTACACTTTTTGTAACACTAAGGTCACCTGTTGTAATAAGTCCATTATCTTCATATGTGTTAGTTACAGTTACGTTTTCCTCTTTGTCCTTTGTATCAAGTGTACGTGTTGAAGGTGTAAATGTAACGCCCTTAAAATCATAACCAGCTATCTTTGTAGCTTCCTCATCCTCTTCAAAGGTGTATTCACCCATGCTGAGTTTTTCAATTGTTATAGAATTAGCTTCACCAGCCTTAATAGTAAGATATGTCTTTGTCGTTGACATATTTCCTTCAAGGTCAGTCACATAATAGGTTTTTCCATTTACTGTAGTCTTTACAGCAACCTTATACTCACTATCCGCATAACCAGCTGGATCATCTATACCATCAACTTTCTTTGTCAGCTTCAGTGATGCTGTATCAACTGTCTTATTATAGAATCTACCAAGGTCAAACTGCACACCTGACATCTTGATATCGTCATAACTAGCATAAGCAGTATTTTCACCTGCGGTTGATACATAGTCTACGAAATAAGTAAACTTACCAATGCTGTCAACTGCTACTCTAAGTTTAATTTTAATATTACCATCTGAATTACTTATTCCAGGGATAAGCTTATCCTGATTTTCAGTAATCATGAAATAGAATTCTTTCTGCTGTCCTTTTTCTATATCATAATGTGAACCATCACCATTGCATGTAAATGTAAGTATAGGGAAAATAACCGCACCATCTTTATCAACAGGTTCAGTCATACTTTCACCATACTTCTTGTTGTCATCGTAAGAATCATCTTCATATTCCTGCCAGAAGAACTCATAATCGCCATCTTTTATATCGACTGAATTATCCTGAATCACATGACCTATTGCATCATAATTTTTAGTAAACGCCTTGTTTACAGCAAAGTGCATCTGGCCTTCCTTATCCCTACTCGATCCGGTATAAAGGAAGTGGAACTCACAGTTTACCTGTACATCTCCACCTGAGACAATCCAACCACTAGTATTACCTGATGCAAGATTAACATGTTGACTCTTAGGGATAAGCATTGCTCCACCCATGGAATCAAGTTCTACATTTTTTTCAGTCATGATATTCCAGATGACTGTTTCGTTAAATACTTTCTGAACACCTTCTGAATTAACATCATCAGAATTATCGTCATAACCATAAACGTCCTTTTGGCCATTTATGGCTGTTGTACCAACATAATCACTTCCATTTGAATGAACAACTGGTTTAGATAATGTAAGTTCGCTACCAATTACAGCAGCTTCTTCAATATTAAATACTGTAATTGTAGAAGGATCCTTCTCAATTATGAACTGACCATTACGCTTCAGATAATTCAACATTTCAGGCGTTAAATTGATGTAAACAACCTTGTTCTTGAATTCCTCTTTATCAATCTCTATGTGAAGTTTTCCTGTATTTCCATCACCTACTGCAGGGGAATCCGTACCACCTTCTGACCTGAAATAGTCGCAGTCATTACCATTAGGGTTAAGAACATAATCGCTGTTAGTAGCCCTGTCACTGATAAAGTAAGACCAGGCCTGATCTCCATCCTCAGGGGTATTAGGATCATTAATTCTTTTAATTAATCTATTAACATTCGAAGACGCATTTGGATTTATTGCCTGGATAACTGGTGTATTTCCGTATTCTCCACCAAATGTAATATTACCATTGGTTCCACCCTGTGGATGCTCGTCAAAATCCCAATCCGGATCATAATCTGTACCATAAACATCTTCCGGCGCTTCGAGGTACATAGCTGATGCCGTTGATTTGCCCCAATAGATTTTACTTCCAGGAGTTAATTCCTGAATCAAAAATAACGCAGTTGATTCGATATAATCAACATCATTATTGAACTTTGTGACATTGGTAAATGCATTGGTAGCAAAGGTGGTCTCCATATGAGAGCTCTGTGTTATGGAATTCGCAACAATACCATAATCTACAGCACCACCAAGGACCTGCTTAAAGTTTATTGTTGATGCAGAATCCATTTTTGTAGGAACACCGGCAGCTTCAACCTGCCCCATTCTGCCTCCAGCTCCGGTCACAGCAAGAGAAACCGCCATTCCGGCAGCCATTACGGTCGCTGTGATCCTCTTGAACACGTTTCGTTTGTTCATAGATTTTCTCCCTTCCGGGCAACCCTCTCTCAAAGTTCCCCGCTCGTGTTTTTTTACGTTTACTTTTTCTGTGATCTATGACGCTTTTAAGGTGCTTCGTGTTTCCTGGATAAGCACCTGTTTTGTACTTCCTGTAATACTTTATATCGCCAGGAAATTTCGATATAAAGTGCCACAGGGCGCACTCCGCCCACTTCGACCACATAATTAAAGTTAGTCTACCAAGCGGTTTACCATAATTCAAGTGAAAACTAGGTGAACAAGTGACATTCGGAAATGTGCACAAACCTCTTGTACATATTGCACAAAACAAGTGTTAAGCCTTTGTTAAATATTTATAAAATGACTATTACACAAAATATCGCCTATATAATAGTAGATTCCCTCCATATCTAGTGTAAGAAGTCCTATTTTTTACCGTATAGCTTTACATTATATGTCATTTATGTTAAATTTATGCTAATTTCTTTTAAATTAAAGTATAAATTATTAGATGAAGGGAGGAATCTTTAATGAAGAAGAAATTAGGTACTATTCTCCTTGCATGCTCAATGCTTACATTTGCTACAGCATGTGGAGATAAGAAGGAAGAAAAAACAACTACAGCTGCAGAGACTACAACAGAAGCTACTACTGAAGTGAGCGCAGAGCAGGTTGGAGAAAGAGTTGAGCTTGATAAGTTCCACGGAATTTTCACAATAACTTATGATTCATCTCTTTATAAGGAAGCAACTGATTCTGATCTTGCAGATCTTATCGGTATCGATCAGACAAAGAACACCAACCTTTTCGTTGCTACACTTGATGGTCTTGATTTCGTAGAGGAAAAGCTCGACAATCTTAAGAAGTACGACAGCGACCCAGAGGAAATCAAGGTTGGCGATTACACAGGATATCTTTTCGAGTATGATGATGACTTAATGGGACACACTCTTGAGTACATCATTTCACTTGAAAACGAAGTAAAGTCTCCAGATGGTTACTACAACAATGTTGCAGGTATCTACATCCATGGTGCTGACACAAACAAGGACGCTATCGCAAATGATGAGTTCAGAGCTATCATCGATAGTGTTAAGATCGGCGATCTTAGTTCAACAGGTGATGCTGATGAGGATGGCGAAGATTCAGCTGACAGCGAAACACATGATGATTATGGAAAGTCAAATCCTGAAGCAACCGGTATCGTAGAATTCGATAAGCTTAAAGAGACTTTTGACTGGCTTCGCGGACTTGACCCTGGAACATCTCCTACATATGAAGAGTGCAAGGAGCATTTCGGAGCTGACGGAGCACCTTGGTGGGAAGGAGCTTTCGACAATGAAAAGCACGCTTACAAGTGGGAAACAGAGGACAAGAGCGATTTCCTTTATATCACATTCAAGGTAGAGAATGGCGAAGAGACATATTGGGGCGACACATTCTCAAGTGGTCTTAAAGATTAATAAGATTTAAGTAATGGCGTCAAGTATAACTTGGCGCCATAAATATATAAGGAGGTATCTAAATGAGTATAAGGATTGGAATTCTAGGCTACGGCAATCTCGGCCGCGGCGTAGAGAAAGCAGTAAATGTATGCGATGATATGGAACTCGTCGGAGTTTTCTCAAGACGTGATCCGGGAAGCGTAAAGGTCGACAGCGGTGCAGCAGTTTATCACGTTGACAGTCTTCCTGAAATGACCGATAAAATCGACGTACTTATCATATGCGGTGGATCAGCTACAGATCTTCCTGAAATGACACCAAAGTACGCTAAGCTCTTCAACGTTATCGATTCCTTCGACACACACGCAAACATTCCTGTTCATTTTGCAAATGTTGATGCTGCCGCAAAGGAAGCAGGTAAGATAGGAATCATTTCCTGCGGCTGGGATCCGGGAATGTTCTCACTGAATCGTCTCTATGCACACTCAGTTCTTCCGGGCGGCAAGGATTATACATTCTGGGGACGTGGCGTAAGCCAGGGACATTCTGATGCCATCAGACGTATCGACGGTGTCAAGGATGCACGTCAGTATACAGTTCCTGTTCCGGAGGCTCTCGACAGCGTACGCGCCGGTGAGAATCCTGAGCTCACAACAAGACAGAAGCATACAAGAGTTTGCTATGTAGTTGCTGAGGAAGGTGCTGATCAGGATAAGATCAGAAATGAAATAGTTACTATGCCAAACTATTTTGCTGATTATGACACAACAGTATACTTCATAACCGAGGAAGAGATGAAGCTCGAGCACAGCGGACTTCCTCACGGCGGTTCTGTTATATACTCAGGAACAACAGGAGGTACAAAGAACGCTGACGGTACAACCAGTGAATTAAACACACACGTTATCGAATACAGCCTCAAGCTGGATTCCAATCCGGAGTTTACAGGCTCTGTACTTACTGCTTACGCAAGAGCAGCTTTCCGAATGAATCAAAACGGAGAGTCCGGAGCAAAGACAGTCTTTGATATAGCACCTGCTCTTATATCACCTCTTAGCGGAGACGAAATCAGAGCACACATGCTGTAAAATACGACGCATAATTATTATAGTGAAAAAGGCCAGGTATGATTTGAGTAATATTCCAAATTCAATCCTGGCCTTCTTTTATACATTATATCTTACCTTTTAATATCCAGCTTCTAACCAACCGCTCTTAATATCCATCTCTTCTGACATGAAAAGCTTTCTCATCAGGAATCACAGGAATATTTTCCCAGTCGATATCCGCTATATGCACGAAGCTTCCCGCGTCTATCTCAGCAAGGAAGCGGCTTATAAGCTCGCGGTCTCCCTGCACCTCCACCTCAACTCTTCCATCATAAAGGTTTCGAACATATCCTGTAAGTCCAAGTCTCTGCGCCGCATAATTAGCCCTGTACCTGAACCCAACTCCCTGTACATCACCGGATATATACATATGTCTTCTTATCATCTATCATTCTCTCCGATCAACCCCTGATGATTCATCATCCCTTATATGGTTTTTTCTTTATATAAAGGATGTTACTAAAGAAGGAATTGTCATTCTTCTTGATATAGTGCAGATACTCATTAAAGCTTATATAGTATTTGCTTCCCCATGATGATATCTCCAGCATCGTCTTCTCTCCTTCCAGAACGCCTGTGATTATCATATAATGATCCTTCGTTCTGGAGGTCTGCTTGAATACAGACTTTCCATCATGCTCTGCACGAGTGTACAGATTGATCTTCTCCTTTTTAAAGAATCCGGGACCTACGGAGAAAAGAACCGGAATATCATTTGAAAGCATCTCTTTAGCTCTTTTAAGTATATTCTTTTTCCTTACGAACCATCTTGCGTGGTACTTTGCCCCCGTTGCCTCTCTGATTTTCTTTTTATGAATCAGAAAATACAGATTCATTCCCCATGCAAGAAGCGGACCTGATATCCCCAGCTTGGGAAGTACGTGAAAGTATTTTTTCTCAATAGAAAGGATGTAATCATCATAAGCACTACTCGAGATTCCGGTTACCTGCTTAGAATTCTCATCCATAACCTTACCACCGGTTATATAAAGAAGTATATCTCCCACACCGATAAGTCCGCAGCCAAAGTCTGCCAGTCTGGTAGCTTTTCTCTTATTCGAAAGCTCCTCAAACCAACCCTGGTTACCGCCAAATGAACCATTTACACTGACATAAGGACTACCCAGCCTCGTTACTTTTGACTCTGCTTTTTTTACTGTATCTGTATTACTTTGTTTTTCCACATGATCTTTCATATCAATATTCTATCATTCCGAATATCTAACTTACGCCTGAACTACCTTGTCTTTTCCGCTTCTCTTCGCTTCGTAAAGAGCTCCGTCAACTCTCATACATGCAAGGTCTGCATCCTCGCCCGCTATCATTTCGGTTACTCCAAGACTTATGGTTCTATGTCCGGCCAGCTCAAACTCTATTTCATTAAAGTTCTTTCTTATATTTTCTGAAATCATAGTTGCTTTTTCAAGATTGGAGGTAGGAAGCAGAACCATAAACTCTTCTCCTCCCCATCTACCGATAGAAGCGTCCGGGGCATCCTTACCTACTGTTTCCTTCAGCATATCGGCAAGTCCCATAAGTACTATGTCGCCCTCTTTATGACCATAATTATCATTGACTGCTTTAAAGTCATCTATATCCATCATTATCAGTGATGCTCCGGTATTCATTATTCCATGTGCACCAACACCATTTTCTCTGGCATTGTCAGTGATCCTGTTCTGAATCTCCGCTCTGTTATAAAGACCTGTAAGGCCATCTGTGATAGCCATAGTCTCCAGCTTCTTATTTGCCTGCTCAAGCTCCTCAGTAGCAGCCTGGATAAATGTAGCAAGCCTCTTTATCATGGAAACCTTTCCTGAGAAACCATCATTACTGGTATCAACATGAGCCATAGTCTTTCCTTCTATGCCACCCTCACGCTGAGCCTCAACCACCAGTGTAACATTATGCTGATTCACATAGTCTCCGGTTCTAAGAAACTCTCCGGATGTATAGAACCCGGAAGTCGGTGCAAGTGACTGGAACGGATGTGTTTCATTTCCTATCTCATCATCTCCCCAGAAGGTTCTACGTCCTGCACAAGAGAATACAGTTATAGCCTCCGGAATAAAAGGCTGGAACGAATAAGCCGCATCATGAACACTCTGCAGAATTGTCTGCGGATCTCCATATGCAATTCTGGCCTTTACATTTTCCGCTATATCAGCCGTCATAGTAAGCGAACCATCATCTCCGCTGTCAATAGGCGCTCTCAGGATATCCTGTCCATTTAATTCATACAAAAACGGAAACTCAAGTGTATTGAAGAAGAAATCATCATCATTTTTTATATCAAGATACTTGCTATAGGTCTCATATGCAGGCTTACCGTCAAGCTCATAGAGCATTTCGCCCTTCGCCTTTGTAACAAGCAGATATCTTCCAAGAGGCTTCCAGCCAGTCACATGAAGAGCCTCAACATAATAATCATCTCCACCGGTAAGAAGAAATACTGCCGCATGATCTGAAACCTCTCCATTCGAGGAAAAAACTACAGCCGCATTATCATTTATATCACCTGAAAATGCACCACCGCCGCAGAACACAACATTCTTAGGAAGCATTCCCAGCTCCTCGCAGTACTCCGTCATGGACATACCCCTCATCGTCGTAAATGTCATAATAGACTTTACCCAGGAGTTAGTTCTGACATGCTTATTTAGATCACAGGCTACATCAAGAGCACTCTCAGCGTCCAGATGGTACTGAAGAACCATGATTTGGGTTGAAGGGTATTCGTAAGCAGTACACACTATGCTGACTGAGTCATCACTCTTATCTCCCATGATTATATTGCCATTTGTGGAGCATCCCATATATAGCGCATCAGGCATCTCTTTTTTTATCGTATCACATATGCCGTTTAGCATATCCTTGTCTAAGGATTCTGTATATATCTGAAAGAGGACATTCGAAACAACAGTAGTCTGACACCACTGTTTGATTCTCTTCAGATATGATACTAAATTGTCGTTATTTTTATAATCAAACTGAAACTGCTTCATAAAAAATACCCCCATTCAGTACTAATTTTCATTTTACCAAACGTGAGTCATCAAGTAAAACAGAAATTACCAAATCGGGGTAGTTTATTCATTATTCATTATTAGTTATTACATTTTCAAATGCACCATACAGGAAATGTATTAAACAAGCTCAGCAAGCTCGTGAAGAAGATTCTTTGTCTTCTCCCATCCAAGACATGGATCAGTTATAGACTTACCATATACGCCCTCTCCTATCTTCTGATTGCCATCCTCGATGTAGCTCTCAGTCATAAGGCCCTTTACAAGTCCTCTGATTTCAGAAGATACATGACGGCTGTGCATGATATCCTTTGCAATTCTTATCTGCTCGAGATACTTCTTATTTGAGTTTGCATGGTTAGTATCTACGATAATAGCAGGATGAGCCAGATTTCTCTTCTGATACTCCTCATAAACTGCCATCAGATCCTCATAGTGATAATTAGGCTTACTGTGACCAAGGTTATCTATATATCCACGCATGATTGCATGAGTAAAAGGATTTCCCTTTGTTCTGACCTCCCAGCCTCTGTAGATGAAGTCCTGTGGAGACTGTGCAGCTGTTATTGCATTCATCATAACAGAGATATCTCCACTTGGAGGATTCTTCATTCCAACAGGTATACCAACACCGGATGAAACGATTCTATGCTCCTGATCCTCAACAGAACGTGCACCGACTGCTATATATGAAAGCAGGTCTGACAGATATCTATGATTTGAAGGATAAAGCATTTCCTCTGCGCAGGTGAAGCCTGTCTCAGCCACAACTCTTGTATGCATATGACGGATAGCTACGATTCCCGCAAGCATATCCTCATGTCCTTCAGGGTCCGGCTGATGGAGCATTCCCTTGTAGCCTGTTCCCGTAGTACGAGGCTTATTAGTATAAACTCTAGGGATGATGAATATCTTATCCTTTATCTCCTTCTGAACCTCTGCGAGACGGTGCATGTAGTCAACTACAGCCTCCTCATTATCAGCAGAGCAAGGTCCAATAATCATAAGGAACTTGTTGCTCTTACCGGAGAAGATATCCATTATCTCCTTGTCTCTTTCTTCCTTAATCTTCTTAATCTCATCAGATATAGGATACTCGTCTTTTATCTCCTGTGGGGTAGGAAGTTTTTTTACGAATTCCATTTGCATTTCCATGTTGTTTTCCTCCTTGTATATCTATATTAAAACGACTGGACTTGCGTTTTTCTAAGCCTAATGTAGTATAACACTTTAGCGCGTTAAAGTAAAGAAGTATTTCTATTTTTTATTTAAAGCTCAGTTCAGCAAGGAATACAGTATTGTTGCGAATCCAAGCGACGTTCATACAGTTCCGCTGCTTCGCAGCTCTACTGCTTGCTACGCAAGCAACTGTATGACCATTCTCTTGGATTCTTATGAATCCAGAAAAGCAAAAACCGGTGTTTGCAAGTAAACTTGCACACCGGTTTTGATTTTCTGTATTCGCAACAATACCTTATCTCTTTGAGAACTGTGGTGCACGACGTGCTCCCTTGAGTCCGTACTTCTTTCTTTCCTTCATACGAGGATCTCTTGTAAGATATCCTGCCTTCTTAAGGATTGGTCTGAACTCATCATCAGCTGTTGAAAGAGCTCTTGCGATACCATGTCTGATAGCTCCAGCCTGACCTGTGAATCCACCACCATATACGTTTACAAGAACATCATACTTTCCTTCTGTACCTGTTACTGCGAAAGGCTGTCTAACGATAACCTTAAGTGTCTCAAGACCGAAGTACTCCTCGATATCCTTCTTATTGATTGTAACTTTACCGCTACCCGGTGTTACATAAACACGAGCAACAGAACTTTTTCTTCTACCTGTTCCATAAAATCTTGCACTCTTTGCCATTTAAGTTTCCTCCTATCCTACTACTTGATCTTAAGCTCTTCAGGCTTCTGTGCCTGGTGCTTATGATCCGGTCCTGCATATACAAAAAGCTTCTTGTACATCTGTCTTCCAAGAGGTCCCTTAGGAAGCATTCCCTTAACTGCGTGCTCGATAACAAATTCAGGCTTCTTCTCAAGCTTCTCCTTAAGAGTAGCTGACTTGATTCCACCGATGTATCCTGAATGATGATAATATACCTTATCATTCAGCTTGTTTCCTGATACCTTGATCTTCTCAGCATTGACAACGATTACATAATCACCTGTATCAATGTGTGGTGTATAGATAGGCTTATTCTTTCCTCTTAACACCTTTGCGATTTCTGATGCAAGACGTCCAAGTGTCTTTCCCTCTGCATCAACTACATACCATTTTCTTTCAATGGTAGATGGGCTTGCCATAAAGCTCTTCATCTTTTGTTCCTCCTTACTTTAGATAACCTCGCGGCTATCCGACTCGTCTGCATTAACCGTATCGGATTAGTACCTTCCGATAATTGCAGAGTAGCTTACTCAGGTGCCTGACTCACTGCGGATGTCCGGGCCGCCTCTAGTCTCACCGGTTTCAGCTCCATTTATCTACGGTCACAGAAATGTATTGTACCCCAAACCATAACCCTTGTCAAGGGGTACTTCTTTCACTTTTCTTATTGTACTTCTTTCACTTTTCTTATTGCTTACTTCATTCACCTTTATTAGCAGCTTTTCTTTTTTGTGCTACTTTATAACAAACAATCAGATATCCTATGAAGCACACGATAGCAAATCCAATTCCTGATGGATATGCAATATCCTTCGTAAACTTAAAGCCCTCGTCAGCTATAAGTATATATGTGACAGAAACAGCCGTCATAAAGGTTGCAGGAACTGCACTTATCAAACTGATCCTCTTCTTCTTTCTGTTTCTGAGAAGATAAGAGGTTATAACCCAGAGAGTGATCATCGCAAGCGTCTGATTGCTCCATGAGAAGTAACGCCAGAGAACATTGAAATCAAGCTTTGTAAGTATACCTGCCACTACAAGCATTGGAATAGTCAGAATAAGTCTGTTTTTTATCTTCTTCTGATCCAGATGTGTTATCTCTGAAAGAATCAGTCTGGCACTTCTAAATGCTGTATCACCGGAAGTTATAGGACATACCACAACTCCTATTATCGCCAGGATTCCACCAAAGGTTCCCAGCACACCGGTTGATATCTCATATACCGTACCTGACTGTCCAAGCTTTCCTAAAGCTTCATTCAGACCGCCTGTTGTTCCGTAAAATGCAACACCTGCCGCAGCCCATACAAGAGCTATAGCAGACTCCTTCAGCATAGCGCCATAAAATACGTCTCTTCCGGCCTTTTCCGAGTCTATACATTTGGAAATCATTGGGGCCTGTGTGGCATGGAAACCACTTATCGCACCGCAGGCAACAGTTACAAACATAAACGGCCAGACAGGGAGTCCCTTTGGATGAAGATTTTGGAAGCTTATTTCCGGAATATTATAATCTCCAAATATAATTCCACCCACAATAGAAAATGCCATAACTATCAGAATTACGCCAAACACCGGATAGAGCTTTCCGATCAGCTTGTCTATCGGAAGAAGCGTAGCCAGGATATAATAAACAAGGATTATAGCTATCCAAATATTTACATCATTCTTAAACGGTGTAAGGTTTGCTATCAAAGCCGCAGGGCTGGTGACAAATACTGTACCGGTAAGAACAAGCAGGAGTATAGAGAAAAATCTCATCAGCCACTTTGCGTGTCTTCCAAGATATATACCCGATAATTCAGCAATAGACTTTCCCTCATTACGTTCAGATATCATTCCGGTCATATAGTCATGCACACCACCTGCCAGAATTCCGCCGAACACTATCCACAGGAAAACCACCGGGCCAAAGCAGGCACCCATCAAAGCGCCGAAAATCGGACCGGTTCCGGCTATATTTAAAAGCTCAACCAGAAAAGCCTTCCATTTTTTCATAGGTACAAAGTCCACACCATCATTCATGGTGTATGCAGGCGTTTCCCTGTCATCCGGTGCAAATGCATGCTCTGTAACCCTGCCAAATGTATGATATGCTATTATTATCACAGCAAATGAAGCTATAAGCGAAATCATATGAATTACCTCCTAACACATATCTGTATAAAGCATCTTTTATATCTTTTTACCTTTTTTATCTCATTTATATCTGATACCAATCATCGTAAGTCCGCACGCCGGTGCGGTTGGCCCCGCATCCTCTCTGTTATGAGTAGCCAGCGCTTTTTCCATATCCGAAACCTCTAAAAGTCCGGTTCCGATATCAAGCAGCGTGCCGGCAATTATCCTTACCATGTTGTAGAGGAATCCACTACCGGTCACGCGGATTTTTATCATTCTTCCGAAGCCGTCTAAATCATCCTCTTTTTCATCATCCGATTTTTCAATATCAGCTTCATCAGACACATCCACCATATAGTCTTTATTATACTCTTCGACCTTACAGTCTTTATTATACTCTTCGACCATATAGTCTTTATTATACTCTTCAATTACATCTACTGCATAAATAGTTCTGACTGTAGTTTCAGCCTGCGAGCCCGTCGAACAAAATGCACCAAAATCATGTTCTCCCACAAGAAGCCTTGCAGCCTCTCTCATTTTTTCTATATCAATCCTTCTATAAGAGAAGTGACTGTATCTGCTGAGCACAGGGCTCGGAAATCTGTCATTCCATATCCTGTATTCATAGGTCTTCTCTGAATCAGTATGTCTTGGATGAAAATCACCGTCCACCTCACGGGACTGAGTAACCCTTATATCCTCAGGGAGTCTCGTATTAAGCGCGTAGCATATCTTCTCAGCAGGTATCCTGGTAGCAGTATCAAACACACATACATTTCCCAGAGAATGAACTCCTGCATCGGTACGACTTGCTCCGGTAACCTGTATATCCTCTCCGGTGAGATCAAAAAGAGCCTTATTCAATTCTCCTTCGATTGTTGTTGCATTTGGCTGGAGCTGCCAGCCGCTATAGGCTGTTCCGTCATATGCAACACGCATAAGAATCCGCATATTGTCTCTCCATTTAAATGATCATAAGAAGCACAGCCGCCAGAATCATAATAACCATGATAATAAGCACCGTATCATCTACCCATGTATACTTAAGCTCCACGATAGGCGAACGCCTCTTAACGGAGGTGTAGCCCCTGGTCTCCATCGCCATACTCTGCCTCTTCGAGCGTATATACGCGCTCCTCAGATTCGGAATAGTCAGAATAACCTGTCTATGTATAAGCGTTCTGACATTCACCGGCGTGTCACTTATTCCCCGCGCCTTCTGAGCCTTAACAGCTCTCTGTCTTTCCTTGTAAAGCCTCGGGAAGAAATTCAACATAATACTTACTCTCTTCGACCACTTCGCGCCCAGGCCGAAGCCCTTGCTAAGAGCGTCGAGCACTGCCGCCTGATCCATCGTATATACTATCGCATTAAATACCATAGTAAAGCAAAGCATTTTAAATGTAACATACAGCCCCCACTTCGCTGACACCAAAAGCTCCAGCACGAGACCAATCACAAGCTCGAGCGCAATTGCGCTGAGTGAGGTCAGTGCTATCTTCCTAAAGCTTACCTTGGACAAAAACAATATCAGAAGCATCATAACAAAGCTTATAAGAAGCGGAATCACCTTCCACGTTACAAGCGTAATCACAAGATATCCCGTAAGGATGTAAAGCTTGGTTCTTGAATCATAGGTTTTCAGTTGTCCCAGTCTTCTACCTTTATCATTCATTAAATATCATCCCTCAACGGTGATTATACATTTACCTTCTGCACATAGACCATTTATTATGCTTTCTATATGCTCACAGCTGTTTACGTCAAGTCCTGCATACGGTTCGTCCATCAGAATAAAATCCGGACTGAGTGCAAGCGCTCCCGCAATGGAGACAAGCTTCTGCTCTCCGATTGAAAGTTCAAGCAGCGGTTTTCCCCAAAGCTCTTCTCTGACACCGACAAATTCAAGCACAGCCTCAGCCATACCTCTTGCCTCTCTCTTAGAGATTCCCTCACTCATAGGACCAAACATAACATCGTCCAGAACTATACTTTCCACGAACCCATCCTCAGGATACTGAAAAACATAGCCGATTTTCTTATCATCGCCGATAAAAACCTCTCCCTCATAAGGCTTCAGCAAACCGCCTATCAGCTGAAGGAGTGTTGTCTTACCACATCCCGGTGCGCCGGTTATTCTATAAGCAGAACCCGCCTCAAATCTCGCATTCTGGTCATATAGCAGTAAGGTATCATCATATCCAAAGGAAACATTATGAAGACTTATACCACTTCCCGACTTCAGATCACCACCACTTATATATCTCTCGATCCTGAGCCCGGTTTCATCTGTGGTATGTCTATCCCTATACTGCATTCCATCTATATCTATCTCAACAAGTGACCCGTTTCTCATCTCATAAACGATATCGAGCTGCTCAAGTATCTCTCTTTGCTTTGAAAATACAAACAAAGTCTGATTCCTCTTACGGGCACTCTTTATTATCATTTCCATATATCTCTTTGATGCCTGAATTCCCTGCATACTAAAAGGTTCATCCAGCACCAGTATCTCACTGTTCATCATCAGTATCGCACTAACAGCTGCACGCTGCTGTTCAGATCCGCTCAGCGTATTATAATTCTTCTTGGTTTTTTTCTTTAAATCATATCTATTAGTAAAAAAACGAACCTTCTTCTTTATCTTCTCTGACTCAATCCCCTGATTCTCTGCACCAAATACTATATCCTTACCAACCTGTTCAAATACAACAGCAGTTCTGGGATCCTGATATACAACTCCGCACTTACGTCTGAGCTTATCCTGATCAAGGATAGAATACGGATCCAGTCCGGCTATTATCATCTTTCCGATTTCAGGAGCCCTCTTGATTCCTGAGATATACTTGGCAAGTATAGTCTTACCGCTTCCGTTAAGACCTGTTATGCCTATTATATCCCCCTTAGATCCGGTGAGACTTATCTCACTGCCCGGAATCTCATCCATATGAAGTTTATTTATCTTTATATATGGAATCATAGCTTTTTCTCTTCTTTGAATAATACATTAGTTGCAACATTCGTTAATGCAACCGTTAATAAATAAGAGGCATCTGCAAAAGCAGATGCCTCATAATGCCAGTTTAAAGTACTAACTTAAGATAATCTTAACTGGAATTTATACAAACTCAAGTATAACCTCAAGAGCACCATCACCCTTACGCTGAGCTATCTTAACTATTCTGGTATATCCACCCTTACGTCCTTCGTACTTTGATGCATATTCACCAAAGAGCTTCTCTGTAAGATCAACCTTCTTAATAGCCTTCTTCTTACCCTCAGCATCCTCAGGTATCTCTGATACAGGATAAAGAACCTTGAGCATTTCTCTACGAGCATGAAGTCTTGAAGGCATATCCTTCTTAACTGTCTTCTCTTCTGTGTCATAAACTGTAACCTTCTTACCGTCTACAACTTCCTTTACTCTCTTTCCATCCTTATCCTTACGAGCAACCTTAGCCTGAACCTTCTCTTCTGTGAAGTTATCCTTTTCCTTAATAGCAAGAGTTACAAGATGCTCAGCTATTTTTCTAACTTCCTTAGCTCTAGCCTCAGTTGTCTTAATCTTACCATGATAGATAAGCTGTGTTACCTGACTTCTAAGAAGTGCCTTTCTCTGGTCAGCCTTCTTTCCGAGTTTTCTATACTGTGCCATTTAATTATCCTCCTTACCTCCGCATATGCGGGGTCTTCACTGTGCGTACTTAATCCTTCCGCGTGAGTGGTATTGACCAAGATTGCAAAGCAATCTTGTTGAAAACCACTTTAGTGGTTTTCTAGTAGTTTTATTCACCTGTACTAAGTGAAAGTCCAAGTTCATTAAGCTTTGCAAGAACCTCTTCAAGAGACTTACGACCAAGGTTTCTAACCTTCATCATCTCGTCAGTTGTCTTGCTGCAAAGCTCTTTAACTGTATTAATATTTGCTCTCTTAAGACAGTTAAATGAACGAACACTGAGCTCGAGCTCGTCGATGCTCATATCCTTAGTCTTTGTCTCAGGAACCTCTGTCTGCTTCTCAACGATGATTGTCTTATCCTTAACTGATTCTGAAAGGTTTACAAACTGATCAAGATGCTCAGTAAGTATCTTTGCAGCATAGCTGATAGCATCATCAGGAGCTGAAGTTCCATTTGTATATACGTCTATTGTAAGCTTATCATAGTCTGTTATCTGTCCAACACGAGTATTCTCAACAGTAACATTTACTCTCTCTACTGGTGTATAGATAGAATCAACTGCGATAACATCTATAGAAGTCTCACGTTCCTTATTCTTGTCAGCGCTTACATAACCACGTCCGTTTGTAACTGTAAGCTCCATATCGAGCTTAGCGTCCGGACCATTAAGGTTTGCGATAACAAGATCAGGGTTAAGTATCTCGAGATCTGAATCAAAATGTATATCTGCTGCAGTAACAACCTTATCTCCTGATGCCTCGATATAACCTATCTTGGTCTCATCATTTGATGAATTGTTCTTGATGCAAAGCTCTTTGATATTCATAACAATCTCAGTCACATCTTCCTTTACTCCAGGAAGTGATGTGAACTCATGGAGAACACCCTTTATCTTAATAAAGCTTACTGCTGTTCCAGGAAGTGACGAAAGCATAACTCTGCGAAGAGAGTTACCGAGAGTTGTACCATAACCTCTCTCAAGTGGCTCTATCACAAATCTTCCGTATTTGTTATCTTCTGACTTTTCGTCAATAACTATTCTTGGCTTTTCAAATTCGAACATTCATAAACCTCCATACATATATATGCTGTATTAAACCCTTCGCAAAGCTTAGACCACAAGAGTCTAAACAGTGCGAATAATGGATCATCTTACTTAGAATACAGCTCGACAATAAGTGTCTCGTTTACAGGAACATCTATCTGTTCTCTAAGAGGTATCTGAACTACCTTTCCGGAAAGCTTTTCAAAATCACCCTCAAGCCAAGCTGGTACGCTTACACCAGCGTTTGCCTCTGTAATATCCTTGAATCTCTGGATTGACTTACTCTTCTCCTTGATTTCAATAACATCACCAACACTTACCTTGTATGATGGGATATTTACAACCTTTCCGTTTACTGTTACATGCTTATGAGAAACGACCTGTCTAGCCTCACGTCTTGTTCTAGCGAATCCAAGACGGAAAACGATGTTGTCAAGTCTAAGCTCAAGAAGCTGCATAAGGTTTGTACCTACAAGTCCAGGCATTCTCTCAGCCTTCTCATACATGTTACGGAAAGGCTTCTCCTGTACGCCGTAGATAAACTTTGCCTTCTGCTTCTCACGAAGCTGAAGTCCATATTCACTAACTTTTCTGTTACTTCTGGTACTCTTTCTATGAGATGTCTTATTTACTCCGAGATACATAGGCTCCAGGCCAAGTGATCTACATCTCTTGAGAACCGGTGTTCTATTAATTGCCATTCTAAATGTACCTCCCTATCAGACTCTTCTTCTCTTTGGTGGACGACAACCGTTGTGTGGTACCGGTGTAACATCCTTAATTGTAAGAACCTCAAGTCCACATGCAGCAAGTGCACGAATAGCAGCCTCACGGCCTGAACCAGGTCCCTTAACTGTAACATCGATCTTCTTAAGTCCGTAAGGAGCAGCAGCCTTTGCAGCTGTCTCAGCAGCCATCTGAGCAGCATAAGGTGTTGACTTCTTTGATCCTCTGAATCCAAGTCCACCTGCACTTGCCCATGAAAGTGCATTTCCTTCGGAATCTGTTAATGTTACGATTGTGTTATTAAATGAAGCCTGAATATGAGCAGCACCGTGCTCAACGCTTCTTCTGTTACGCTTTTTAGTTACTTTCTTTGTAACCTTATTACTAGCCATTAACTTATATCCTCCAAATCAATAATTACTTCTTCTTGTTTGCAACTGTCTTCTTAGGTCCCTTACGTGTACGAGCATTGTTCTTTGTGTTCTGTCCACGAACTGGAAGACCCTTTCTGTGACGTATGCCTCGATAGCAACCTATCTCCTGCAGGCGCTTGATGTTAAGCGCTGTCTCACGTCTGAGATCACCCTCGACCATAACGTTATCATTGATATAATCACTGATCTTTCTTACTTCGTCATCTGTAAGATCCTTTACTCTAGTGTCAGGATTAACTCCTGCTGTCTCAAGGATTTTCTGAGATGTTCTAAGACCTATACCATAGATATAAGTAAGACCGATCTCGACACGCTTGTCTCTAGGTAAATCTACACCTGAAATACGAGCCATTAATTCTACCTCCAAATTGATTTAACTAAATGTTTCTTCAGCCGCTACGAATCCTTATTATAAGAATTCGATGTTTCACTAGCATTAGACGCGCTAGTGCCGCGTTTTGTCCGTACTATATTATATAGTACAAATTACCCTACCTTACATCAAAGCCTCAAGCATGTAGATACTCACACAAAAGAACCTTAACCAGGTAGCAAACGCACAAAGCAAGGTGACTATCCGTCTGATGGGCTAAACATCTCCTGACAGTCTCCCTTTAACAAGAATTATGTATTATTGATTATCCTTGACGCTGTTTGTGCTTTGGATTTTCGCAGATAACAAGTATTCTGCCTTTTCTTTTAATGATTTTGCACTTATCGCAAATCGGTTTTACTGATGCGCGTACCTTCATTAAAATACTCTCCTTTCCAAAAGTGTCCTGCAAATGTCTACTCTAACATTTTTCTGTGCTAAATGCAAGAACTTTCTGTCGCTTTTTTGCAATAGCTTTATCCATTCGGTAAATCCGCACTTCGTGCTCTACTGTCTGCTTCGCAGACATTTACCTCATGATCTTAAAGCTCCTGCTTCGCAGGTACTATGATATAAATAACAAAAAATTATCTGCAAGCAGTAATTTTTTGATTTATATCATAAATTGCAAATAGTCACTTCGCTCTCCATGTGATTCTGCCCTTTGAGAGGTCATATGGTGAAAGTACCACTGTTACCTTATCTCCCGGAAGAATCTTGATATAGTTCATACGAAGCTTTCCACTTATATGAGCAAGTATCTCATGGCCATTTTCAAGTTCAACCTTGAACATAGCATTTGGAAGCTTTTCCAATACTACACCTTCGCACTCTATTTCGTCAGCTTTGGACATATGTTTTCTCCTTTTTATTAACCAAGTATTGCTGTGATATCAGCAAATACTGCATCGAGATCCTTTGTTCCATCTATGTTCTTAACTATTCCCTTACCGTCATAGTAATCGATAAGTGGCTGAGTCTGCTCATGATAAACACTGAGTCTGTTAAGAACTGTCTCAGGCTTGTCATCATCTCTCTGGATGAGCTCGCTTCCACAGTTATCACATACTCCCTCAGTCTTTGGAGCATTATACTTAACATGGTATGTAGCACCACATTTTACACAAGCACGTCTACCTGACATACGTGTTACGATGTTCTCATCAGGAACATCAACGTTGATTGCATAATCAACTGACTCTCCTGCCTCAGCAAGTGCAGCGTCAAGTGCCTCTGCCTGTGGAATAGTTCTTGGGAAACCATCAAGTACATAACCATTTGCACAGTCATCCTGATGGATACGATCGATTACAAGGTCAACTACGAGTGAATCAGGAACAAGCTCTCCTGCATCCATGTAACCCTTAGCCTTCTGACCAAGCTCAGTTCCATTCTTTATATTTGCACGGAAGATATCTCCTGTAGAAATATGAGGAACATTGTACTTATTACAAATCATATCTGCCTGTGTACCCTTTCCGGCACCAGGAGCTCCAAGCATTATAATCTTCATATGCTACTCCTTTCCATAACATTACAAAAGTCCACAAAATGAGTCATAGAGAACCGTCCCCACTTACTGCTTTTTTAGCAAAGAACTGTCCCCGCTGACTCATTTTTATTATTAACTGTTCAAGAATCCTGAATAGTTACGTACTATCATCTTGGACTCGATCTGCTTAACTGTCTCTATGATAACACCACAGATAATGATGAGTGATGTACCACCGAATGATACGTCAGCAGAGAATCTACCGTTAAAGAAGATAGGTATTATAGCAACTATGATAAGTCCGATAGCTCCGATAAGAACTATGTAATTAAGGATCTTATTCAGGTAATCCTGTGTTGCCTTACCAGGTCTGATTCCCGGAACAAATCCACCCTGCTTCTTAAGGTTGTTAGCAACCTCCATAGGGTTGAATGAAATGGATGTATAGAAATATGCAAAGAAGAATACTAAAAGTATATAAACTGCAAGTCCTATATAAGCCCATGGATATCCCGGTCTGAACCAGTAATTTGTATTCATTCCCTCAAGTATCTTGTTTCCAACTGAACTCTTAACTTCGATACTGAAGAGATTCTTAATGATACTTGGTATAGACATAAGTGTTGATGCAAAGATAATAGGCATAACGTTACCTGTGTTTACCTTAAGAGGAATATGTGAAGAGCTTCCTCCAACCTGTCTTCTACCCTGTACCTTCTGCGCATATGATACCGGAATTCTTCTCTCGGCATCATTAAGGATAATCGTAAGTATTGTTGTAATAACAACGATAGCTATGATTATTGACGCAGCGATGATCATATTTACTGTTGGCTTACCCTTAACGAACATTTCATAAAGGTTATAGAAGTCACCCGGCATTCTTGAAACGATGTTGATAAGGAGGATAATAGATATACCATTACCGATTCCTCTCTCAGTAATTCTTTCACCGAGCCACATGATAAATGTACTTCCTGCTGTAAGTGTAATAACAATTACTGCAACGGACAGGAAATTATAGTGATATAAAAGTCCTGAACGTCCAAATCCAACTGAAAGTCCAATACTCTCTATTATAGCAAGAGCAACAGAAACAACTCTTGTTATAGCTGTCATCTTCTTTCTTCCGTCAGCTCCGTCCTTCTGCATCTCCTCAAGAGCAGGTATCGCAATAGTAAGAAGCTGAATGATGATGGATGACGTGATGTATGGTGTTACTGACAGCGCAAAGATAGACATCTTTTCAAACGATCCACCAGTAAATGAGC
>CACYJP010000014.1 GCA_902774725.1 uncultured Lachnospiraceae bacterium | reverse complement strand
TGATATGGAAGTACTTATTAAATTAACCATCCGACTTTTTGACCACCTCTATTCAAAATACAGTAGCTTAGAGGAGGTTGATAACATGCTCTACGACCAGTCACTCGATCTTGATATTGATAGATATATGGATAGAATTGAAGCCCTTGAAGAGGAAGTTTCAAAAAAAGATGAGGAAATTGCTGATAAAGACAACAAACTTGCCGAAAAGGACAATATGCTTGCCGAAAAGGACAATGTGCTTGCCGAAAAGGACAATATGCTTGCCGAAAACGCAGAATTAATATCTAAACTTCAAGAGGAATTAAAAAAGTATAAATCCTAATCTAAACTATCACTCCGCCACCAAGGCAGTACTCTCCATCATAAACCACAAGACTCTGTCCGGGAGTCACTGCCCTGACCGGCTCGTCAAACATCATGGTGGCTTTTCCATCCGGGCCAAGAGTAAGAATTCCGGAGGTATCCTTTGCTCTGTAACGGACCTTGGCGGTCACTTTCAGCTTTATTTCACCTCTGTTTGAGGCATCGTCCTCTTCTATTATAGCCTCTTTATCCGGCATACTTATCAGATTGAAATCCTTTGCCTCAACTTTTCTTGTGAATAGATCTTCATTCGAACCAAGAACAACCTGGTTCTTTTCCGAAATAATATCTACGACATAGATTCTGTCTCCTGCTGCCACTCCAAGTCCGCGACGCTGTCCTATTGTATAATGATAATAACCCTTATGAGGGCCGATGATTTTTCCGGTGGTATCTATGAACATACCTCTCGCAGAATCATCTATTTCCGCCCCCTGAGAAACACTCGATTCTTCTAGTGCCACACGCACTCTTTCAGCTGCCTCTCTTTCCATAAAGCCTGCATAATCCCCATCGGGAACGAAGCATATATCCTGACTGTCATGCTTTCTGGCTGTGATAATTCCCTGTTCTTCAGCAATGACTCTCGCTTTTTCCTTCTCATATTCACCAAGTGGGAAGCACAGTCTTGCCAGCTGATCCTGACTCAAAAAATAAAGCACGTAGGTTTGATCCTTGGTCTGATCCACAGCTCTCTTAAGCTTATAGATTCCAGCTGACTCATCATATTCAACCCTTGCATAATGTCCGGTTACAACCTTTGAACATTCCTTCTCATCAGCCATCTCGAACAGTCGTCCGAACTTCATGTATCTGTTACAATCGATGCATGGATTAGGGGTTTCACCTCTTAGATAGGTTTCTATGAATTTATCAATTATCTTTTCTCTGAATCCGTCCATAAAATTGACAACATAAAAAGGAATGCCGAGTGCTGAGCAAACCAATCGTGCATCCTCTATATCATCCGGTGTGCAGCAAAGATGTGTTCCCGCAGTACAGCTAAGATCCTGATCATGAAGCATCATGGTAACTCCTATTGGAGAGTACCCTTTCTCCTTCATAAGATATGCTGCAACAGAGCTGTCAACTCCACCACTCATAGCGACCAAACATTTATTCATATTTTCATTCTTCTCATCGTTCATGTTACTTCTCATTATCTACCCGTTTTAATTCATTCCCCTTATCTCACTGATTGTCCTTCTTAGTCTCTTATCAAACTGCTCATAAAAGTCAGAAGTCGTATCATACTTGTCCAGGTAAAGAATTGATATACACCTCTTCATCACTTCCTTGATCGTCGCTTCAGAGGTCTCATTGATTTCTTCTATTTTTTCACTTCTGTAGCTTTCGGCACCCTTTTCCTCAAAGTCTTCCTGCTCACCGATTATTCCGGCATAAACCTCCAGATCTTCCACTGCCATCTCACGGATTCTTCTGGCCTCATGGCCTGCCATCTCGCGAATCGACGAAACCTTCTTACGTTCAAACTTTACAAAGCGATGCCATTTATTTATAAACTCCGTATTCTTATCCAGCTCATCTATCCCCAGCCAATCACTTACCTTAACCGGAGTTCTTTCCTTTATCTGACACTGATCCGTCTGTACTATATAATCAAATCCACTTTCATTATAAAGACGTCCCAAAGGAAACAGCCTGCAGATACCCGGTCTATGCAAATGTATGCTGCACCTGTCATCCTTTAAAAATTTACAGCCACCATCCATCTTCAGATGTGGCATAACTATTCCGTCTACCATAGAAAGCTCTATCACAAACTCAACTAAAAGCTCATCAAAGCTTTTACCGGTTACGAGATTAAGCTCATACATATCGTATGGAGTAAGAACAATGGACTTACCCATATCAGACTTACAACAATAGCTGCACCCCTTACACCCATTAGTTCCTACGCATACCTCGTCATCTTCACCGTAGAGCTTACCGTCTGAGATATCCTCTATTTTTTCATATCGAAGCATATTGAACCCTTCCGTTTATCAGGCAAAAATCGCCCAGTCACTAAGCAAAGCAGCATTCGTATTCCGCTTCGCTACATACTCATTTAATAATAAACAAATATCTCCCGCATCGCAACTTAATTATAATATAACGAAATTCGCTCTTATATTATAATGAAACAAAAGTCTTCACAAAATGTAATTACAGGATTGTTTTTTGAGTAAAATTATGTTAACCTATTAGGAAGTACGCACGATAATACAAAATGGTTACTTCCCCAAGTAACAGGAAAGGTAGGCTTATGAAAAAATACGTAAAGCTGTTTATATCCCTACTGTTATTAGCCACATTTGTTTCCCTTATTCCATCAAACAAGGCTGAGGCGGCCGGATGGTACAAGGAAGGTGACAACTGGACTTACTACGGTGAGGATGGAAACAAAGTAACAAAAAGATGGATATATGATACCTGCTGGTATTATTTTGATGAAAACGGTTATATGGCAAAGGGACTTAAAACAATAACCAACTCCCTTGGCAAGACCTATCAGTACTACTTTAACCCTGTCAAGCGCGGTTCCTGGAAGGAAGGCCGAATGATGACAGGCTGGCAGTATGTTGATGGCTCTTATATGTACTTCAACACTAACGGTGAATATGTAAACAACCATGAGCATGAAGCCGGAAGTATAAAGGGTATCGACGTTTCCCAGTATCAGGGCGATATGGACTGGGCTGCAGTAAAGAACCAGGGTATCAGTTTTGCATTTATCAGAATCGGACATGGTTCTCACAAGATGGATCCATACTTCAAACAAAATATAACTAACGCAAATGCCGTTGGAATCAAAACAGGAGTTTACTTCTACAGCACTTCTACGTCTGTTGACGAAGCGATTTCTGATGCACAGTGGGTTATACAGCAGGTTCAGGGCTATACTATTAACTATCCTATAGCTATTGATATGGAGGATAAATCACAGACAGGACTCGGAAAGCAGACTCTTACTGATATGACAAAGGCCTTTTGTGACGAGATATCCTCTGCAGGATATACACCAATCGTATACTGCAACGAAAACTGGGCAAAGAACTATATTGATTTTTCTCAGCTTCCGGGCTATTACAAATGGATTGCAAGATATAACGGAACCTACAGTACATCGATCCCAAGAGATATCTGGCAGGCAGGCAGCACAACATTTCTTAATGGTATAAATGTAAACTCTGTTGATATCGACTTTGGTTATACAGACTTTTCAGCAATCGTAACTCCTCGTACCAAATACGTTGAAGGTTACTCCTTTAAGAGAGGCTCATGGCAGAAAGCTGCTAACGGCTGGTGGTACGATTATGGTGATGGAACCTACGCACAGAATAAATGGATCAAGGATAACGGCAAATGGTACTATTTTAACGGCGCCGGATACCTGCAGACCGGATGGATTCAAAGCGGCGGTGCATGGTATTATATGACAGAAAACGGAGCACTTGAAAGCACATGGCGTCAGGAAGGTAACGTATGGTACTACTTCAACAAAGGCGGTGCAATGGCTACAGGCTGGGTAAAGGTTGATACCAAATGGTATTACTTCTATGGAGACGGTATTATGATGGCAGGATGGCTTATGGACGGCGGAAGCTGGTACTATCTCACCGGATACGGAATGTGTGATTACGAATGGAAAGAAATCGACAAAAAGTGGTATTACTTCGGAGCAGGTGGCCCGATGGCTACAGGCTGGAAGGAAGTAAATGGTAAGTGGTACTACTTCAACGCTGACGGATCTATGGCTTCAAATACAACAATTGACGGTTATAAACTTGGTGCTGACGGAGCCTGGGTACAGTAAAGCTCCTTAGTCATAAAGAATAAAACAAAATAAAGCAGTAATAAAAAGGGTACGGTTCTTCTACTATCTGAAGAACCGTACCCTTTTTAATTGATTATATATTCGAAATATTTCTCAGTAATAATCTCTCGCAAAACCCTCTTAGTGATGGAAAAGTCTGATGCCTGTGAAGCTCATTACAATTCCATACTTGTTACATGTCTCAATAACATTATCATCTCTGATTGATCCACCCGGCTGAGCGATATAAAGAACACCACTTCTGTGAGCTCTCTCTACGTTATCTCCAAATGGGAAGAATGCATCTGAACCAACTGAAACGCCTGTGTTCTTCTTCAGCCATTCCTTACGTTCTTCTCTTGTGAATACTGCAGGCTTCTCTGTGAAGTACTTCTGCCACTCGCCCTCACCGATAACATCCTCATAATCATCACTTATATAAACGTCGATTGTGTTATCTCTGTCAGCACGTCTGATATCAGCCTTGAAAGGCAGATTAAGAACCTGTGGTGACTGACGAAGGAACCACTTATCAGCCTTATCTCCTGCAAGTCTTGTACAGTGGATACGTGACTGCTGTCCTGCGCCGATACCGATTGCAGCACCGTTCTTTACGTAGCATACTGAGTTTGACTGTGTATACTTAAGTGTGATCATTGCGATAGCAAGATCGATCTTTGCTGACTCAGGAAGCTCCTTAGCTTCAGTTACGATATTTGAGAAGAAATCATCATTGATGACAAGTTCATTTCTTCCCTGCTCAAATGTAACACCATACACATCCTTTGTCTCTGAAGGAGCCGGTGTGTAGTTAGGATCTATCTGGATAACACAGTAGTTACCGTTCTTCTTTGATCTGAGAATCTCAAGTGCCTCATCTGAATAACCAGGTGCAACGATTCCGTCTGAAACCTCTCTCTTAACAAGCTTAGCTGTATCAGCATCACACTCATCTGAAAGTGAGATGAAATCTCCGAATGAAGACATTCTGTCAGCTCCTCTTGCTCTTGCATAAGCACATGCAAGTGGGCTGAGCTCGCCCATATCATCTACCCAGTAAATCTTCTTCTCAACATCTGTAAGAGGAAGACCAACTGCAGCACCTGCAGGTGAAACATGCTTGAATGAAGTTGCAGCAGGAAGACCTGTCGCCTTCTTCAGTTCCTTAACAAGCTGGTAACCATTAAATGCATCAAGAAGATTGATATATCCCGGCTTTCCACAGAGAACTGTAAAAGGAAGATCACTTCCATCCTTCATAAATACACGTGATGGTTTCTGATTTGGATTACATCCATACTTAAGCTCTAATTCGTTCATACTAAATTCTCCTATTCTATTACTGATTTTTATTAACTATTCTTGTTTCGTATTTACCGGTTTCAACATCTATAAAACGTGTAAAGAGTGAAACCTTGTTATCGTCATTAAGTGCATTCCATACTGTCTCTGTAAACTTATCGAGATCATCTGTGTCAATCTCAACAGGTGTTGGCTCACCCTCATAGCTTGGAAGTGGGTTGCCGTCTCCCATATATGTATGAATGAAATGTCCTTCACCGGCTTTAGGATTATCATAGCTAAATGTAAATCTCAGGCACTGATCAGGATCTCCATTGTTAGACTTCAGGATTGACATTTCATATGTGTAATCACCCTCAATATGAAGAACACCAGAAATTCTAGGTGTGTAGTTCGGTGCATCAGGCTCGAATTCACGATTTCTGAGTGACTCTTCAAATGTATCACCCTGATCCATATTTTCATATATAGTATCAGTCTGATCACCATTTGTTACTATTGTATCTGTACCTCTTACTCTTACAGGAGCATAGATAATAAGACTTGGATCTTCCATCTTGGAAGGATCAAATGCCTCTGTTCTGATTCCTTCTCCCTCTGTTACGAATACTCTGTTACGGCTGTTCTCTGAACGACCCATAATAAAATAAGCAATTGCTGCCTTCTTTCCATCAGGTGTACGACCGATAACGATTCCTCTTCCCGGATAGCTGGTAGCTCCGATTTCTGCTGCGAGATTTACTTTTTTCATTTCATCCTCCTTAAGGTTTTTTATCTTTTCATTTTCCATTGGACTTGTATAAAACTAAAGCCGCCCGGGCTTTCACCCAGACGGCCGGTTAATCATCCAATCGCTATGCTCCCCGTGGTAAACTCCACTCTGATCCGTCAGTCACACAGCTAACTATAAATATACATACCGCACCATTTAAAGTCAATCAGTAATTTTCTTTTTATTTGTTACAATTCTGTCATCATTTTTCCGCCAGCCTTGAGCTAATCTTTATAAACTGTTATAATCACAAAAGATATTGATTACGAAAGAGAGGACTTTTAATATGGCAAATCCAATTGTTACTATTACTATGGAAGACGGCGGCGTTATAAAGGCTGAGCTTTATCCTGAGATCGCACCAAACACAGTAAACAACTTTATCTCACTTATAAAGAAGGGCTTTTATGATGGAGTTATCTTTCACAGAGTTATCCCGGGATTTATGATCCAGGGTGGAGATCCTGATGGACGCGGAACCGGCGGACCTGGTTATTCAATCAAGGGAGAATTCTCAGCAAACGGCTTTGAGAACAACCTGAAGCATACTGTAGGTGTGCTTTCAATGGCTCGATCAATGATGCCTGACAGCGCAGGCTCACAGTTCTTTATTATGCATGCAGACTCACCGCACCTTGACGGTCAGTACGCAGCCTTCGGAAAGGTTACTGAAGGACAGGATGTTGTAGACAGAATCGCAACAACAAAAACCGGTTGGGCTGATAAGCCGGTAGTGGCTCAGGTAATGAAGACAGTTACAGTAGACACTCAGGGAGTTGACTATCCTGAACCTGAAACATTATAAAAAACCGAAACACTATAAAAAGCCGAAACAATGTAAGAAAAAGCATATAAGCTTTAAAGCGGTACTACAAAAGGGATGGTTCAATTGAAGTGAACCATCCCTTTATAATATCCCTTTATAGTGTCCTTTTTCATAGCCTGAAAATCCCCAAGCAGCCTGTCACTGCGCATCCTTCGCATATAACATCTTAAGAATAATAGGTGTTATTATTGAGCTTACAACTATCAGAAGAATTACAGACGTAAAGTACTTACTATCCATCATTCCAACCTCAAGTCCCTTCTTTGAAACGATAAGAGCAACCTCTCCTCTGGTCATCATTCCGACTCCGATTTTAAGCGCATTTCTTCCCTTGTATCCACAAAGTCTCGACATAAGTCCGCAACCAACCACCTTGGAGATAAGACCTACTGCAACAAAGCCCAACGAGAAAAGCATTATCGTCATATCAAGGCTCTTTAGATCTGTCTGAAGTCCTATGCTCGCAAAAAAGATAGGTCCAAATATCATATATGAATTCACATCCATCTTTCGATCTATGTAAGCAGAGTCATCAAGAGAGCTAAGTATTATTCCGGCAACATATGCACCGGTTATATCAGCTATTCCAAAGTATTTGTCCGCTACATAAGAAAGTGCTAGTGCAAGTGCAAGTCCCAAAATAGGAATTCTCTGAGTATGAGGATACTTCTTATCCAGCCATTTCATAATCTTGTAAAGAATATATCCCACAACTATTGCTAATATAAAGAATGCAACTGTTCTGAGTGCTACATCACTTATCTTACTTGATGGATCCTTAAAGCTAATTACCATCGTAAGAACAAGTATTCCTATGACATCATCTATTATAGCCGCACTCATAATTGTGGTACCGATTTCATCGGTAAGCTTTCCCATTTCCTTGAGTGCCTGCACCGTAATACTAACCGAAGTTGCAGTCAAAATAGTACCAATAAATACCGCATGGTAAAACTCATCTGTTCCAAATTCAGAAAAACCATAGAAGCACATATATAAAAGTGCTCCTGCCACAAGCGGAACAAATACTCCCGCACACGCAATAAGTGTAGCCTTTACTCCTGTTTTCCTCAGCTGATTCAGATTGGTTTCAAGGCCTGCGCTGAACATAAGAAGAATAACACCTATCTCAGCCATTCCCGAAAGGAAATCCGAAGGTTCAATCCACCCAAGCAGACTTGGTCCGATCAGAAGTCCTGCGATTATCTCACCAACTACCTGAGGTCCCTTCAGCTTTCTCGCGCCAAGTCCAAATATTTTTGCAAATATAATTATTATCGCAACACTTTTTAGTATCTCTAATTTATCCATATTTTCATATAGCAGATATATTTAGGAATATCTACATCACCTTTACTTCATTAAATTCAGCAACCATTTCTTTGTCCGGAGCCTTTGTAATAAGACTTACTACTACGATCATTATGAGTGCCACAGCAAATGCAGGCGCAAGCTCATAGAGATCCCAGGCACCACCCATAGGACGAACCAGATACTTCCAGATGAATACCATTGCACCACCTGATATCATACCTGCTATAGTTCCATATACATTTGATCTCTTCCAGAAAAGAGACATCAGCATAGCAGGTCCGAATACAGCGCCGAAGCCTGCCCAGGCAAATGAAACGATGTTAAATACCGAGCTGTTCGGATCCCACGCAATGATAACACCTGCAACAGCTACAATAACAAGTGTAAGACGAGCTGTAAGCATTTTTGCTGTTTCGCTAAGCTTTACCTTGAATACATCCTGAACTATATTTTCAGAAACAGCAGATGAAGCAGCTATAAGCTGTGAATCAGCTGTAGACATAGTAGAAGCAAGTATACCGGCTATGATAAGACCGGCAATTATTGCATATCCGAAACCATTTCTTGATATATGGTCCGCAATTACAACCACAAGCTTCTCAGCCTCAGAAGTAATAGTATAGTCGCCCTTGTCCATGAGAAGATCAAGCTCTCCGACCTCAGTCATCGCACGACCTACAACACCTATAAATGTAGCGATTCCAAGAGAGAATACAACCCATACAGAAGCAACTCTACGAGAAAGCTTAAGCTTATTTGGTTTCTCTATAGCCATAAATCTGAGAAGAATATGAGGCATACCAAAGTATCCAAGTCCCCAACAGAACATAGTTATCTTGTTAAAGATTCCATATGGTGCGGCACTGTTTACCAGATTGGCCACATTATTCGGATCTGCATTTACGTGTGTCTGATTTATATCAAGGAATCCCTTGAGGTTATTTGCATTTTCAACAACTGCATCAAGTCCGCCCGCGAAGTGAACTCCGTACACAACAACGATTATTAAAGCAAATGTCATAACTATCGACTGTATAAAGTCAGTCTGCGAAGCAGCTATGAAACCACCTGTTGTTGTATAACCTACAATGATAATAGCTGAAATAACCATAGCCAGCTGATACTTTACGCCAAACAGCTGTCCAAACAGCTTTCCGCAAGCCGAGAAGCCTGAAGCTGTATAAGGGATAAAGAAAACAATGATAGCAATCGCACCTATAAGCAGTGTGATGTTATGCTTATCTCTATATCTCTTTTTGAAATACTCAGGAAGCGTGATCGCGTTTATCTTCTGAGTATAATTTCTAAGTCTCTTTGCTGTAAACAGCCAGTTGAGATATGTACCCACAGCAAGACCTATGGCTGTCCAACCCGCATCAGCTATACCCGAAAAGTATGCCAGACCCGGAACACCCATGAGCAGATAGGAACTCATATCAGAAGCCTCGGCACTCATTGCAGTTACATAAGGTCCGAGCTTTCTTCCTCCAAGGTAGAAATCACTTACATCCTTTGTTTTTCTGGATGCAAGAAATCCTACCACGAGCATACCCATCAGATAGACTACTATCGATACAACAATACCTATTTGAGCAGTACTCATTTATCCATCCTCCCTCTGATAATCCCTTTAAAAAAAGGGCAAAAAAATCCTGCTTTTGTTTATACATTTATACTTTAGTGTGCTAAACAAAAGCAGGAAATATTTTAGCATTTATCTAAGCTTTTTACAAGCTTGTATTAGCCTATTTTAGTATGTTTCGTCGGTTTAGTATGTATATCCTGATCCGTCGAACCAATAGCAAACACCATCTATCCAGAGATACTGATTTGTAGGATACCAACCTGATGCATCCATATAGTACCATCCGCCTGCTCCATAATACCATGAAGCCTTAGGATAATTACTGCATGTACCATCACCATTTAACCAATATCCATCACGATACTCGCCGTAATCCATATATCCGGATCCTGTGAAGTAATACCAAGCACCGTCTATCTTGAGCCACTGACTCCTTGGATACCAGCCCTTAGTATCAATTACATACCATCCATGTGCATCGCTCTTCCAGAAAAGAACACCACTATATGAATTGCTTCCGTTTGCATCATACCACTGACCATTGTGCCACTCATTTCTGTAGTTTCCGGCAGAACCTGATACAACAAATGTAGTTGTAATTGTAGCTGTTGCATCATACCAACTAATTCCATCTGTTGAAGACTGGATCTTAGCCTTAACTACTATAGTCTGACCCTTGAAACCAGATGATACAAAAAGTGTATATGCTACATCACCACTCTGGCCATCACGATAATTATATGACTTAGTAAATGTATCCTTTAACTTCTTACCCTGTAAGTCATAGATATCAATAGCAAGACGGTTGTACTTTCCTACAAAAGCCACCTCATATTCACATGCTGTACTTGTCTTTCCAGGATCTCCGTAATAAATAGCCTTCTTTGCTCTGATTGTAGATGTTCCTGCTGCCTCTGTATTAAATCCCGAAACACTAACCAATGAGACGATTAACAGAACTGCAAGAAACAAACTAAATACTCTTTTCTTCATAGTCACTTAAACCTCTCTCCTTTCATAATATATAATTTTTTTAGGTTCCGATCTTAAAAACCATAAATTAATATACAATAAGAAACCTTATCATTCAAGTGGTTAATTTTAATTTTCAATATTTAACTATAGTTTTTAATAATTAATTATACTTATCTTTATTATTCTCATTGATAATTTAAATCTCTGTCCAATGGTATCCGGAACTCATCTCATATTCTGAAGGAGCGATATTAAGCCAGTTTTTTCCACCTTTATGTGCTTCCTGATTAAGCGGATCCCAGAATCTTCCGTTTACCTCAATCCATCCATGCACTTCTGAATGATCAAAGTATACCGTTCCGAAGTTAAGCTCATTAAAGAGGTATCCAAGTGCTGCTGCCTCACCTGCACATTCTGCACCCGGCTGATCTGAAAGAAGTATATTGGCAGCGTAGTGAGCACTATAGCATGACCAACGACCATTATAATAGCTTCCGATAGGATAATCCTTAAGAAGATAAGGCCACTTTGCTACCCACTCATAACATTTCTGCTGCTTATAGGCAAGTGAATCGTTAGGATTACATATGGAATCTACAACCTCCTTTGCCTTTATCATTACTGGTATTTTCTCATTTGCATAAGCTGTGTTCTCAGCCGCTCCTGATGCTCCAAGCGATATACAGTTAACTGTAGTATTTGACTGCATTACACCACTACTTCTATCGCAGTAATAATACCAGTCGCCGGATAATAGCCATCCCTTATACATATCACCGCTTGTGCTCATATAGTACCAGGTACCATTATCATCAACCCATCCGGTTGCCATCGTTCCATTACTGTTGAAATAATACCAGTACCCATCTATATTTCTCCAGCCGGTTGCCATTGCTCCTGACTCATCCATATAATACCAGTCACCGGCACAAACCCATCCTGTACACATAGCTCCGGACTCGCTAAAGAAATACCATACACCTTTATCTTCAACCCATCCGGTCTGAAGAACGCCATCAGCATTCGTATAGTACCAGGTACCCCCATCATTAATCCATCCGGTAAGCTTCGCATCACCACAATAGAAATACCATATACCATTCTCCTGACGCCATCCGTCTCCGGCTGCCTCTACATTCACAGTCGCTCCGGAAAATGCAAATACCGCAGTAAGTATAATCGCAAGAACTTTTCTAAGCTTTTTCATCTACCATGCCTCTTTTCATTATCATCATTATAGTTTAATTATTAATATAATTTTCTCATTCCAATTAATGTATTAATATCTTCATACATTAATTACTAAATTCATTAATTACTTAATTCATTAATTACCGGGAACAATTCCTAGAATACTGCCTCAACCATCCAGGCTCCACCCGGACTTCTTTTACACTGAACTGTAAAGTCTGAATATGTAGCTGTTGCAAGATCTCCACCATCATCGAGACATCCAATATTCTCAGCCCATGTATATCCACTTCCGCATGCAGCTTCAAGTGATGAGAAAGGCTGTCCTATGTAGCCTGCAGCTGTTGACTTCATTGATGCAGCAGCAGTAGTAGCTTCTGTTGTTGCTTCGGTCGTTGCCTCGGTTGTCGCCTCAGTTGTTGCTTCAGTCGTTGCCTCAGTTTTCTTTTCTGTTGTTTTTTCTGTAGTTTTTTCTTCTTTCTTAGTCTCAGTCTTTTTCTCTGTAGTCTTTTCTTCCTTCTTCTTGTCGTCTTTCTTTTTATCGTCCTTCTTCTCTTCCTTTTTCTTCTCTGTGGTCTTCTCCTCAGTAGAAGCAGCAACTGTTGTAGCCTCTGTAGTAGCTTCAGTCTTCTTATCAGCTGAATCTCCACATGCTACAAGTCCAAAAAGCATTAGTGTTAAAATCGTTGCAGATGCAAAACGTTTCATCTCTTTTCCTCCCGGTTTTTATAATAAGGCTCCATGCCTTTTCTTCACACTATTTAATTATACTCCAAAACTATTTTTTTTGTAGTATAAATTCCGCCATTTTTACTAATCAGAACCTCAGCCGTCGAACCACTTGGAGCATCCTCCTTATTAAGATAGGCCCCGTAGTAATCAGAAAGGTCATCTCCATCCTCTCTTTTCTCATAGCTTGCAGGTGTAGCCTCAAAATAGCTCTCTGTTCCATCAGGCTTTGTAAGCTTTATAAATATATCCGAATCAGTCTCCACATATTCAGGATCTATTTTTCCATATACGACCAGCTGCTGAACCTTATCCTCGTATTCCATAGTTGTATTGCTGTCAGTTACATCTGTCACATCTGCAACCTCACCTACAGTCTCATTCGCTATCTGACCTATATCATCTCCTCTGTAAGGAGCATCCGTAACAGGAAGATAAGCTATGATATTCGGGATATTTCGCTCAACCACTTCGTAAATGAGTGTAGTCGCGCCGGAAAGCTCAACCTGTTTTACATTTAGCGGCATACCCTTCAGAAACAGTCCGTTTCCATACTCATCTGCAACATAAGGCAGAAGTGCATTTCCAAAGGAATCTCTGAACATAACAACCGAACCTTCCTTACCCGGACAGGAGGTCATAATAAACATATCCTCAACACTCTCTACCGGATTTACATATGTATATTCATGCTCCTTCTGATAGATAACATTTTCATCCATCTTATTCCAGCTCGGATATATCAGCTGCCACAGATCGCCCTTATGATTTTTTTCTATCGTATAAGGCTCGTTCGTATAATCGTAGTGTTCCTTACCAATACTTGTAAGCAGCTTGTCGCAGGCAAATGTAGCACCCTCGTTATTCCAATGGCTGTCCCACTTGTGATAAAGAACCTTATCCTGCGAAAGAAACGCCCCCTGAAGATCGACATAATTGATAGCTTCCGGCGTACCATCTACGCTGTTAACCTGCGTCTTATTCATCTGATCACGAAGGCGCTCGATATTCGTATCACCCTCTGCAGCCAGATAATTGTCAGGCATATTTTCCGGATAGAGCGTGTTCTTATTCGGAGCAACTGTAAAAATAAATGAACAGTTTTTCGACTCCGTATACTCCTGCATCAGACTTATTGTTTTAGATGCAGCATAAACTTCCCTTTCATTCAAAAGCTCGCGTCCCAGATAATCATTAAGCGAACCATTAAAATAAAGCCACTCATTTTTTCCGACAACAGCCTTCTGATTATTTGAGGAACCAAGAAGCTTGGACTTCCATATAGCATCAGCAGTTGCAAGCTCCTGGCGAAATGCAAAATTGTCCGTAAAATAATCAGTCAGTTCATCGAAGTAGTCCATATTCAGTTTTCCATCTTCTTTTTTAATCTTCGGAAAACCTGACGCTTCTCTCTTTTCAACCTTCATATCCGATTTCGAAAACGGCATCAGAACAAAAAGAGAAAAACAGATTCCTATGAAAAAGAAAATGTACAAACCACGCAAGATCTTCATATGTACCTCTTTATCAAAAGTAAATGTTTATAAAACAAATCAGAATCTAAAATATATAAAAGGATTATAGGCTGATGATGCTAGACTCAGGATACAGAGAACAAGAAGCATCATCGAACCAAACATAAGCACCGGCTCCCACATCTTTTTTCCGGACATTTTATCACTTACCTTTTTGCTGATCGGGTAAGAGAAAATAATTGCAAAAGCAAACACCAGAATCGCGTAAAGATTTGCCTGTTCAAGGATAACTCCCAGTGCCACTCTGCTTCCAACCGCAGGCCCAAAGCCTGTGAACATCTGTTTTAACATCTGAAGTGCATAAGTAAGTGTGTCTGCTCTGAAGAACACAAAGCCGACTATTACAACCAGCCAGACATATATATTTCTTACAAACCTTCCCCACCATGCAACAGCTGACGCAGTCTTATCAGAAGACTTATCAGAAGTCTTCTGTGCCCCGATCTTCGCAATCGGAAGAATCGTATCCTCAAGCGTGAGGAAGAGGCCATGGAAGAGTCCCCAGATAATAAATGTCCAGTTTGCCCCATGCCAGAATCCGGTCAGGAAGAAAACGATAAATTTATTTATCTCAGTTCTTGCCCTGCCCTTTCTGTTTCCACCAAGAGGGATGTAGACATATTCCTTAAACCATGTCGAAAGAGAGATGTGCCATCTTCTCCAGAATTCTTTTATAGAAAGCGAGCTATAAGGGTGATCAAAGTTTTCGAGGAAGTCAAATCCAAAAACCTTTGCAAGTCCTATAGCCATATCCGAATAACCACTGAAATCAAAATATATCTGGAACACATAGCACACAGCTCCCATCCACGCAACTCCCGCTCCGTACTTAGTAATATCCAGAGCGTAAACCTTATCGGCTACAAAGCCCATGTTATTTGCTATGATAACCTTCTTCGCAAGTCCCTTTGAAAATCTCAAAAGTCCTGCAGTTATTTTTTCCATATCTGCACGACCTGCTTTTCCTCTTGCCGTGAGCTGTTCATCTATATCGTGATAACGAACTATAGGTCCTGCAATAAGCTGAGGAAAAAATGAGATATATAAAAGAACCTTTCCAAAGCTTTTCTGTCTCATAGAGCTATCCCTATAGACATCAATCACATACGACATTGCCTGGAAAGTAAAGAATGATATTCCAATCGGAAGAGCTATCTTCGGAACCGGAATAGATAGCCCGAAGAATCTGTCAATAGAGCTGACAAAGAAACCGGCATACTTGAATACACCGAGAATAAGTACATTTACTATAACAGAAAGCACCACGATAAGTTTTCTATGCTTTGACAGACTACTCTTACTTCCTGCTCCGAGCATCATTCCAAACAGATAATTCAGAAGAACCGAACCAATCATAAGAAAAACATATATCGGTTCTCCGAATGCATAGAAAATAAGGCTGGCAATCACAAGAATAATATTGCGATATGTGATACCAGCCTTTTCTTTAAAAGGAATCGGTATATAGTAAAGTATAAATGTTATCGGCAGAAACGCTGCCAGAAAAATAATTGAACTGAATACCATGATGTATATCCGGGGAGTCAGGGGTAATGATTACCGCCTGACTCTCTCTTTCTTATTTAATAACATACTCCATCGGCACTAATCCACCAGCCGTCTACATACTGACTGGTTACCATATAGCCTGATGCATCGAAGTAATACCAATAGCCGTCTATCTTAAGCCAGCTGCTTGATGGCCACCAGCCGGATATATCCTCAACCCACCAGCCGGAACTGTTACCCTTCCAGCTAAGCTTGTACTGTGGATCCCAGGAGCCATCCTTATTGAACCAGTATCCATCATAATATTCACCTGATGCCATATAGCCTGACGCATTGAAATAATACCACAATCCATCTATCTTTTGCCAGCTATTTGTTGGATACCATCCAACTGTATCCTCAACCCACCAGCCTGTAGCATTACTCTTCCATAAAAGCTGACCTGCATAATCACATGAACCATCAGCATTTATCCACTTACCATCACGCCATTCGTTCGAAGCTGCATAAGTATCAGCATTGAAATAATACTGTTTTCCATTTATCGTAACCCATTCAGACTTCGCATAGCTTCCGTCGGCCTTGACATACCTGCTTCCATTTGCATCCGTTACGATGGTATTTTTATTACCACTATTTCCGCCGTTATTTCCACCACTATTTCCGCCGTTATTTCCACCACTATTTCCGCCGTTATTTCCACCTGAAGGATTAACCGGTTCAACCGGTTTAATCGGCTCTGTTACTTCTACATCAAATGTATCAGTTTTTCCACCATATGAAACTGTTACAGTCTGAACACCCATCTTGGTTATATCCAGACCCGAAAGCTCTACATTTTTATCCGAGAGACTAAGAGTCTCAACAAAGTCGAAATTGCATTCTGCAGTAATCTGTCCATCCGAGAATATGCTGTAATTAAAATCCTTCATATTCTGAGGAATTGTCAGCTTTGCAGGTAGCTTTGAAATTGCAATAGAATATACTTCTTTATCATAAACATACAGAGCACATGCATCATCATAGAAGTATACGGTTTCACCATCATAATTTGCTGTAACAACCACGTATCCAAGAACTCCGTAAGCGGAGCTTGTTGTCTTATCAGTTGTAAACGGAACAAGCTTCTTTACATCAAACGGATCATAACGATTTTCCTGAACTCTTACATTACCTGCCGTTACATCTATGTAGCCCGAAGTATCGTTATCATAATATGCCTTCACCGAAAGTCCGCTTATCTCAAATGGCTGTCCCTGTGCATACTCTGTTTTATCCGGATTTCCGACTACCTCTATAGACAAAATCCTCTTCTCCCTGATCGTTATTTCGAAAAATGTCTCAAAGCCGTAGGCATTAACATACACTTTTTCCTTACCAAGCGTAGAGGAATCATAATCACCATTTTCCGAAAGTGCATAATCCTTCACCGGAATAGGAGAAGAACTTCCATTCTCAAATACCGCCTCAAGCTGTAAGCCTTCAAGACTTATTTTACTGAGTGGTGTGCCCTCCGGATATACAAGACTATCCGGTGCCTTCTTAACTCTGATTCCGGTTCTCTTAGATATATTGATCGTTATATCCTTGTTATCAATAGTTTTTAAATCCTCACCCTTATAGGAAATGATCAGAGTTTTATTATCTCCGGTAAGTGCATCTGTTATGCTCGTTCCATCCGAGAATCTGACACCTATATCAGCATCCTCCGGATCAACCGGTATCTCCTCTGTCAGTCCATTATCATATAAGAATGCGATTTTCGCACCGTCTAAATCAAGCTTCTCGTCCTCTGCATAACCAACCTTTGTAGGAGGAACTACATATGTCTTTACAACCTCCGGAACCGTAACCTCTGCTTCAAAGGTCACCTTCTTCTTGTCATAGGTTACAGTAACTGTCTGCTTTCCGACCTTGGTGATATCAAATCCGGAAATTTCAGCCTGACTTACATCCACCGTTTCATAAGTATCATCATTAAACCTTATCTTGAGCTTTCCATCCTTGAAGCCGTAATCAGCAAATGTAACATCGTTCTGTGGGAATGTGATCCTTGAAGGCATCTTCTCCCACGTAGCAGAGATAGATTCTCTCGGAATAATCTCAAACATACATAGCTTGTTACCCATATATATTTTTCTTACAACTCCGTCCTCATCCTCTGTCGAAATAAGCTTCCAGACATAAACATCTACCCAACCGATATTATTAGTATTAAAACGTTCTCCCATATCATGCTTTTCAGGATCAGAATTAATCCAGATATCATCCTCGGTAATCACCTCATCATAGGTCTTACCATTATTATAGGTTCCAGTCACCTTGATTCCGGCAAGATTGAGCGATTGTCCCTGTACATATATCAACTTATCTGGTTTCTTATCAATAGATAAGCTCTCAAGAACCTTCTCGCTTACATTTATATCAAATGTATCTGTAAAGCCATAGATACTGCAGCTTATTGTCTGTTTTCCATAAGTCTCAGGGACTGATACAAATCCAGCATAAGTAACCTCTGCGTAATCCTCAGAAGGTATCTCACGTGAAACTCCATTATCAAGAATTTCTTTTATAACTATGCCCTTAGTGCTGAAGTTCTGATCTTCGATATATTCTGTCTTCTCAGGAAGAGTTGCAACTTCTATTCCAACTCTCTTTATAAGTTTCATCTGTGTTTTAAGAGTCTTTGTGACTCCGGAAACAGTATAAGAAACAGTTATCTCCTGCGAGCTTGACGCCGAATCAGCATCAAACACCGTTATCATTTCAGGCGTAACCTTTATAGGATCCGAAACACTTCCATTATCAAACTCAGCTATTATATATCCGACGAAGTCAGCCTTATCATACTTATAATACGAAGTAAAGCTCGACGGGCTTCCCTCTTCCCAGGTAATCGCTTTAAGCTTCTTTTCATCCACATGAACTGTAACCTGAACAGGATATTTGTTTCCATCAAAATCAGACACAGTTCCGGATACATTGAACTCTGTATTTGGTGTAGCATAGGAAGCTGCAGGAACTGTATTCCATGTTATCGGTTCTTCTCTTTCTTCGCCATTACTCCAGTGTACATTTACCTTCTCAGGAAGCCTTGGTGCAAGCCCCTCAACTGTATATATTTTACTTATACCATCTATACTCTCAATAGTTGCCGGAAGGACTGTAACTGATTTTGTAACATCAAAGTCTTTGCAGGTTCCGACCATATCAAAGCTATTTCCTTCAAGCACTTCAAACTTTGCATGATCCTCTTCCGAATACGGATTCCAGGTCCAGGAGATAGCTTCTTTTGTTTTATCCCCATTCGACCATGTTGCATTTGCCTTTTCCGGAATCACCGGAGCAGTTCCACAAGGAACTATCTCGCTTGAATCAGATGCATCTAGTGCTACAGCTGTAACGCTTGCAGGGTTAACCTTTACTGTAACTGTAGTACTCTTATTATTATAAGAACCAGTCAGTGTATAGGTTCCACCATCCTTCATCATATACTTTCTGGATACATCATTTAGGTCAGTATAGGTTGCTGAAGGTTCAGGACTTGCCCATGTGATATCCTCCTCGGTCACATCACCATTTGACCAGGTAACTGTAGCCTTCGGATAATCAGGCGCGGTTCCACTTTCAGTTGTAATAGTTGCTCCATCTGAACCAAAGGATACACTTGTTACAGTTGCAGGATTTACGTGGAGAGGTTGAGAAACATCATACTTAACAACTCCTTCATCAAGTGTAAATGATGCCTTTCCAGTAAGAACAAAGTCTCCACCTTCTCTGCTCTTATAGTAATCAAGACACTCAGCGTCCCAAGTCACGCTAAACGGATAATATGAATACCCATTATCAAATACAACCTCAACAGAAGGATACGCTGGCTTGGTTCCGGAATTCGTCGTTATTGCTTCTCCCTCTTCAAATTCCTTTGTAATAGTTATTTTAGAAGATATTATAGAATAATAAATATTAATCAGCTTTATTATTTTTGCTGCATCAACGTGAACCTTCTGAACCACTTCCATTCCTAACGCAACACCCTTAACCTCAAATTCCCTACTTGTAAAGAATGTTTGCAGCTTGTTTTCATCATAACTATCCCATACAACGTCAACATCGACCTTTGAACCATCACTCAGAACAGCCTTCGTCGTCTTACTAAGCACCGGTTTTTTCAAAGACTTAGTAGTTACCATTGCAGGGTTTTCCACACCTTCTACTGTAACTCCCTCAGGGATAGCAAATATTTCCCTTTCAACCTTTTTTTGATTTGATCCACTTCCAATAGTCGCAGTTATGGTTGCCTTTCCCGTACCACTGACTGTGGCTTTACCATTTTCATCGATTGAAACAATTGACTCGTCAGAGCTTGACCATGTAACTCCATCATATACCGGACAGTCTACTGTTGTATTCTCTGCCGCTCCACTAAAGTATACAGCCACCTCAAGATTATAGTTATATTTCTCTCCCTTATTTAAAATAGAGTCTCCGGAAATATCCATATTTTTAACTGCCGATATAAGGACAGGTATTTTTTGTATATAGGTCTCACTCTGAACACCAGGAAGTGTGTTCAGAGCTGTATCTAGACCATTATATGTATATGCGCCAGCAGTACACGTCCAATCCCAGGAAACAGAATCATTAGTCGGATTGAAGGATGCCATACCTGTGTAGGCAAAGCTTGGATTAATCAAAGAACTGTAATGCCCCATCTGTTCGCCGGATGGCAGGCTTTCAGGATCATCTGCATATTGAATCCAATTATCCTTCTCATCAATCCATCCCTTTATCTCATTTGCCTCTTCATCAAAGCAAATAACTCTATTCTTGTTTCTATCTGTATAAGAATCACCACACCACGCTAAATTTTCGCCACTAGAGGATACCCCCAGTGCCTGAAGTATTGTCCCACAACCCTTGTTATTAGGTCTTATATGGCCAAGTCTTATCGCAGCCTCCGCAGCCCTTATCGTAGCAGCCTGATTGCATTTAACACCAATCTTTAGTTCGACATAGTCACTTGGCTGAAGCATTCGAGAAGTATTACGGGGATCAGGGACATTTCCCGCATAGCACGCCTCTCTTCTTACTTCATTTACCTTATCGAGAAGTATCTTCATATCATTGGTTTTATTTACACCCTCAACACCAATGATAATCGTATCGGATGTTGCCTCATTTTCGACATTATCCCTTATCGCTACATCTGCCTGGACAAAGCTATATTCACCCCAACATAAAGCTGAAGCAAGAAAAATAAATGCTAAGACTACACCCCAAAGTTTTCTCTTCATAATCCCACTCTCTTTTCTTATAATAATATATTTTTTTAATTGTATTTCCGAACTCACATAACTGGTATTATTTTACCACTTTCACGCTCTTTATAACAATATAAAAAGACTGTGATTTATTATAAAAACCACAGTCTTACTTCATTCACTTAATCGTTTGATCAGGTCTCCATAATAGCTCCTGATGGGCATTCTCCTGCACACACTCCACAATTAGTACAAAGTCCGGTATTGATAGAATAACTTCCACCTATTCCGTCTATCGCACCCGTCGGACAAGCATCAGCACAGATTCCACAATAAGTACAATAACTTGAATCAATCCTGTATCCACAATAGACTACAGCTGAAGGATCAAATTTATTTTCTTCTTCAGTCCCATCAGTTCCATTCCCGCCGGAGACCTTATCAAGATCATTAGTATTTAACTTCTCATTATCCTTCACTAGGCATATCCTCCTTAAACTTTTAATACTTTTATCATATTATACTATAAATCATACGTATTTACTAACCTTTATATAAAGCTTATCCTTTTTTGTATTTCCGCCTTCGCCGTTAAAAATAAACTTACCGTATCCACGGACTGAAACCACTTCGCCTTCTTTTAATGAACGGGCATTACCGGTCATATTTATTCCATTCAAAAAAACCTTTCCTTCTACGAATAGCTTAAGTGCCTGCTCACGTGACAGATTATAAAGCTTCGCAACTATTGCATCCAGACGATTGGAGCTTACGATAACAGAAAGCTCTTCAAGCTGAGGAGCCACTTCGTCAGGCACCTCTTCACATCTTTCAATTCGGATATGAGTATGCTTCACATAGCTCAGGTTGTCGATTATATAGTCACTTATCTCTTCTGTAACAAAAACATAAACTGTATGTCTTTCTTTACTGTTTCCATCTGTCCTGCTCCTCGGAATTATGATATCTCCTATCTTCTCTCTTTCGATACCAAGTCCTACAAGCGATCCAAGATAATCACGATGTGTCAGCGTCTCCGCAAATTTAGCCATAGCCGGATAGAGCTTCAGCAGTGTTATGGGATATGGTTCATCATATCCAAACATTTCCGGAGAACCAAAGCGCACCATACACCTCTCACAGCCGGCGGTTCCACCGAAGGCTTTGACATCTACTCCCTCTATCTCTCCATCTATACCTAGACCACACTCTCTCCCCGCTTCTCCATCATAACCTTCGTTTTCCCGGGAAGACGAAGCCCCCTTCTTTTTCTTTACCAGTTCAAAATACTGTGACAGCTGTGACACATTCAGAAAATCAGTAAAGACGTATCGATTTTCTCGATACGCCTTCTCAGCTAATTCAGTTAGTCTTTTCCTTACATCTATTTTTGCATCCATTACACTCGCTAAATGCCGTCCTATCTATCCTTATTTCAACACCCTGAAGTTAGCTATTCCTTTTTTCTTAAAAGGAATTCTTTCCACAACCTTTTTCAAAATGGACATAACCAGTTCATCAGAAAAATCATCAAACGAATCCACTTTATCCATTATGGATGTGTAGTCCACCTCAATTGTTAGCTCGCTTCCTTCATCTCCCGCACTGACTCTCAGCAGTACTTCACCGCCGGAATAAGTATAGAGGTAACCATCTCTTCAACAGCAAGCTGACAGTTCATAGAGGTTTTTCTATCCATAAACTGATTCTTGCAGAATTCATCAAGTCCACCGGAAAGCTCAAACATATCCTTATTATCAAGACTGAGGGTGTATTCATAATCACGGATACTATGGACAAATCTTCTGGTTGAATCACTCTTTGAATTCTCAAATATCTGCTTAGGTGTACCATCCTCTTCGATGCCGCCCTTCTCCAAAAACAGCACTCGACTGGATACATATCTCACAAGTCTCATCTCATGAGTTACGATGATCATTGTAAGGCCGGTTCCCGCAAGATTTCTGATAACCGAAAGAACCTCCGCAACCATAGTAGGATCAAGCGCACTCGTTGGCTCATCAAAAAGCATGATCTTCGGATGCATGGCAAGTGCTCTTGCGATAGCTACACGCTGCTTCTGTCCTCCTGAAAGCTCATCAGGAAAGCTCCTGGCCTTTGCCTCGAGCCCTACAACCTTCAGCTGCTTCAGTGCTTCATCATATGCTTCCTTCGGTGTCTTTCCAAGGAGATCCTGCTGCGGCATCATTATATTTTCCACAACAGTTTTATGTCCGAAGAGGTTGAAGTTCTGGAATACCATTCCCATCTTCTTTCTTACTTCTGTAAGATCTGTCTTCGGATCGCAGACATCAATTCCATCCACCATAATAGAACCGGAGGTTGGTGTTTCAAGTCTGTTTATACACCTGAGAAATGTAGACTTTCCGGCACCTGATGGACCGATAACACTTACTACCTCACCCTCTTCTATATTTACGCTTATATCATTTAGGGGTGTGACATCTTTATATTTCTTGCAAAGATTTTTTATTTCAATCAAGCTCATCAGTCTACCCCCTTTATCCTAACATTTTTTCTTTTTTTAACGAATCGTTTATCCACAAGTCCAAGGATCTTCGCGAGTATAAATGTAAGAAGGAAATATATGATCGCGATAGCAATAAGTGGGAAAAAAGCCTCCATAGTTCTGCTTCGTATCAGATCACCGGCTCTTGTCAGATCAACTACCGTGATAAATCCGGCAATACTCGTTTCCTTCAGAAGCATTACAAGCTGTGTTTTAAGAACAGGGAAGTATATTCCCCTCGCCTGTGGAAGCACAACCCTCCTGAACGCCTTGCTTTCACTATAACCAAGTGCAAGCGCTGCTTCTCTCTGGCCTTTATCCACATTTTCTACAGCATTCCAGATAAGTCCAAATGCTCTCGATCCGAAGATGATCGTAAATCCAATAATGGCAACGATCACTGCCGATATGTCAGTCTTTCCAAAAAGGACATAATACAGCAGCATAAGAATAACCACAACGGGCACTCCTGTTATCAGACCTTTATATATAGCAATCAGCCTGTTTACAACTCGATTATTCCTTCTCCTTGCAAATACAAGTAAGAATCCAAGAAGCGTTCCGAGTGCTCCGGACATCACAGCTATTATAAGAGTACGTCCGAGTCCTCCAAGAATCAGCTTATACCTCTTTCCTCTTATAAATGTTTTATTAAAGCTGCTCTTTATACCATCCCAAAAAGAAAGCTTTTCGCTGCCTGAATTAAGTGCACGTACAACCAGCACGAACGCTGCATAGTGATAATTCACGAAGTCCATCGACTCTTTTCTTTCATCTGTTACGATTATACTTCCGCATGCCGCGTCAGCTTTTCCCGACTGAACGTATGGCATGATTGCAGCAAATTCCATACCAATGAATTCGACATGAACATCCAGCTCCTTCGCAATCAGAAGCATAACCTCTATATCGAAGCCTACCAGCTGACCATCATCGCCTAAGTAACACATAGGCTCAAGAGTATCACAGGTCGCAACCTTAACAGTTCCGTTCTTTCCCGGCCAGTCCTGCTCAGGTATAGTCTTGGCACTATAGTCTGAGCCTGTCCATTTATCCCATAACTCGTCTATCAGATCCTCATCTAAATTGTCATACGCCTCCTGCCACTTATCTCTTTCTTTGCTTCCCTTTTTAAATGCAAACCCAAACTCCGAATCAGCCAGCGGTTCTTTGAAAATCGCAAGCTCCTCATCTACATTTGTTTTAAGCTCGGCAATAGCATTATTTATCAGATAGGCATCTATTTTCTTGCTTTTAAGTGCCAGTTCCATATCAGGCATATTTGCAAAATACTGGAACTCGCCAACATTTGGAACCTTACTGCTTATAAGTTCTTCAAAAGGAGCTCCAGTCAGCATAGCTATTTTCTTTCCACTGAGCTCGGAAAAATCATCAAATTCAGGCTCAGAATCCGAAGCAGCGAGCACTATACCACATGAAACGCCTATCATTAATGGCACAAGAAGTACTAAAGCAATCAAAAAGCCCTTTAATCCCAATATATTTTTTTTCGACATTTTTGTACCTCATAATAGTCCAACGGGGACGTTTATATAGAAATAAGCGTCCCCATTAGCATAAGTTAAAGCTAAAATAAATTATTAATTATCCTTTGCAAATTCACTCTTCTGTATCTGCTTTCCAGCACCATCCTTTTCAACCCACTCAAGCTTTGAGCCGTTTATTTTGATAGTACCGGTTCCGTTTTTATACTTGTTGTATGGTGTCTGCTTACCGTTATCAACTGTAAGGTTACCATCCTTATCGTATACATAAACAGTACAAACAGCGTTCTTATAGCTCATAACACCCTTTGAATCAAATGTACCACTGATTTCCCAATAGAAATACTTTGAAGCACTGTCCGGCCATGTAATCTTAACAGAATAGGTGTTACCCAGCTTTACGATTTCCATATTACCTCTTCCGGCAACCTTTTCATGATACTTTCCTGTATATTTATCCTTTGTAGCACTAGTATCCCATGCTCCGCTCTTATCTACATAGTAATCACCTACCCATGTATCAACTGCAAGATATCCGGAATCATAAAAATAGTAATACTTTCCATCAATTCTTACCCACTGAGCCTTCGGATACCAGCCGGACTTATCAGCCCACCACCAGCCTTGGTTATTCTGATTCCATTTTCCACCTGAATACTTTGCATCATAAGAACCGTCAGCATTTAACCAGTAACCCTGTCGATAGCCACCGCAGTCCATATATCCTTCATCATCGAAGTAGTACCACTTTCCGCCGTCTTCCATCCACTGATTCTTCTGATAAGAACCATCGGCATTCTTGTACCACCATCTTCCATTTGAATTCATCCACTGGCCACCTGCAGCCTTTGCAACATTTGCAGTTCCAAGACATATAACTGCAGCGAGTGTTGTTGCAATTACTGATTTAATTAACTTTTTAATTCTCATCACTATTCCTCCTTATTTAAGTTATTTACTTCTTTAGAAATCAAATAAAACTCATTTGTTATTATATAATAAATTTCCAAATAAGTCCATTTTGTGTTACCATATCATATATAACTATTATAAAAACTTTATTAGAATTTTATGTTTTTCTATCAAAAAATGCAGGAGAGTAATCCCCTGCATTTTTTGGATTTCAACTTATAATCAATCATTTTATGATCAATCTTTTACTTATAATCATACTTCAGAACTGTAACTGAAAGTGGCGGTATATCTATCTCAATACTGCTCTTCATTCTGTCAGCTGGCTCTGCCTTTGCTTTTATAGCCTTTTTCGGTCCCATGTTACGTCCGAGTCCGCCGTACTTCTTATCATCAGATGAAAGAATCTCTTTATATGTTGTTGTACATGGAACACCTATCTTGTAGCCCTTTCTCTCAACAGGAACAAAATTGCAGATAAACATGAGCTGATCCTTTGCAGTCTTACCACGCCTTACAAATGCAACTATTCCGCTATCAGCATCATCAACCTTGGTCCACTCAAATCCCATAACCTCATTATCGTTATAGTACATAGCATCATAATCTGTATAAAGATGATTCAGATCCTTTACATAGTCCTGAATACCCTGATGCTTTGGATCATCAAGCAGATACCAGTCAAGTGAACGCGCCTCGCTCCACTCACGAAGCTGAGCAAATTCCTGTCCCATAAAGAGAAGCTTCTTGCCCGGATGTCCCATCATGAATCCATATGCAGTACGTAGGTTTGCATACTTATCAAATTCGAGTCCCGGCATCTTGTTAAGCATCGAACACTTGAGGTGAACAACCTCATCATGTGAGATAACAAGTATATAATTCTCTGCATATGCATATGACAGAGAGAATGTCAGTCTGTTGTGATTGAACTTACGGAAGTAAGGATCCAGCTTCATATACTCAAGGAAGTCATTCATCCATCCCATATTCCACTTAAAGAGGAATCCAAGTCCATTCATCTGTGAAGGTGCAGTAACTCCCGGCCAGGCAGTTGACTCCTCAGCAATCAGGTATGCACCAGGATTTCTCTCTTCCATAACTGTATTAATGTTCTGAAGAAGAGCTATCGCGTCAAGATTTTCCTTACCGCCATCCTTGTTTGCAACCCACTCTCCATCTCTCTTTCCATAGTCGAGATAAAGCATTGATGCAACAGCATCTACACGAAGTCCATCGATATGATACTTCTCAACCCAGAAAAGTGCATTTGAAGTAAGGAAGTTTGCAACTTCATTTCTACCATAATCAAAGATATATGTTCCCCAGTCAGGATGCTCACCCTTTCGAGGATCAGCATTTTCATAAAGAGGCATTCCATCGAAACGTCCAAGTCCGTGTGCGTCTCTTGGGAAATGTGCAGGCACCCAGTCAAGAATAACACCGATTCCAAGGCTGTGCATATGATCTACAAAATACGCAAAGTCTTCAGGTGTTCCATACCTTGAAGTAGGAGCATAATAGTTTGTTACCTGATATCCCCAAGAACCATCAAACGGATACTCAGCGATACCCATAAGCTCGATATGTGTATAACCCATATCTACGAGGTATTTTCCTATCTGCTCAGCGTACTCTCTATAATTAAAGAATCCGAAATCAGAATCCTCTATCTTCTTTTTCCATGAACCGATATGGCATTCATAGATAGACATAGGCTGCTTCATACGATCAACTCGTGACTGCTTCATACGTTTATCCATCCATGCATCATCTGTCCACTTGAGATCAGAGATATCAACGACTACATTTGCATTATCAGGTCTCACCTGATCCTGATTTCCATACGGATCTGCCTTGTATAAGATATCACCATAACGTGTAAGTATCTGGAACTTATAAACTGCTCCCGGAAGAACATCAGGGATAAACAGTTCATACACACCGGAAACACTGTGAAGCTGCATTGGATTCAAAGCTCCGTCCCACATGTTGAAATCACCAACAACAGAAACACGTCTTGCATCAGGTGCCCATACAGCAAAATATGTACCCTTAACTCCATCTATCTCCATCGGATGTGCACCCATTTTGTTGTACACATCATAGTTCTTACCTTCAGCAAAAAGGTATGCATCATAGTCAGTAAACTGACCTTCAAATGCATATGGATCTGCAGACTCTACTGTTGTTCCATCATAGTATTCAGTAACAAATCTATACGCAGTTCCCTTGTATTTCTTCTTAATTTCGAGAAATACATAGGTATTGCTGTCAGGAACACCATAACTTCTAAGTCTCAGTTTTTCTTTATAAACCGGTTTTTCTATGGAACGCCCTATAAGCTCGTCTTCCTCAGTGTCAAAATACAGGTTGTTAATAGAATAAAATT
>CACYJP010000013.1 GCA_902774725.1 uncultured Lachnospiraceae bacterium | reverse complement strand
GATCTCGTCGATGTTGGTCCAGTCAGAGATTTGCTCCTTGAGATGGTGGAACATATTGATCGCCTTGATATTGGCGCCACCATGAAGAGGTCCTTTGAGAGAGCCTATTCCCGCAGCTATGCTGGAATAGGTGTCGGTACGGGTTGAAGAAGTCACACGCACCGTGAATGTGGAGTTGTTACCACCGCCGTGCTCAGCCTGGATGATAAGCAGCAAATCGAGCATACGCGCGTCGAGTTCCGTGAAATCTTCGTCCTTAAGCATATAGAGGAAGTTCTCAGCGATCGTCATGTTCTCACGTGGATGACGGATATTGAGACTACTGCCCTGCATGGAATGGCGATAGATATTGTAAGCGTAGGCGATGATCGTCGGAAACTTGGCGATGAGCTCAATGGACTGCCGCATGAGATTGTCGCGAGAGATGTCATCGGGATTAGGATCGAAGGTGTACATCTCCAGCACGCAACGTGCCAGGATGTTCATAATGTTGCTTCCGACTACATTTCCTATTGATATTCCGTTATTTCCCTTAAGTGCTGCGCTTATACTAACCGCCGCCTCCGGTGCACTTGTGCCTATCGCTACTATTGTGAGACCGATTACCAGCTCAGGAACTCCAAGCTTTGCTGCAACCGCAGATGCACCTTCAACAAAAAAATCGGCTCCCTTTATAAGAAGCACAAATCCTATTATTATTTTTAAAATGTCTATAGCTGTATCCATCTTCTGTCACCCTATCAACGTAGTACGCCATAAATATATGAGTATTTTAAATAAACAATGTGACTTTATCATATATGAAAACTATTTACAATAAAGATTTTACCACAACCTGGCGAATGTTGACATATATAAAACCCGATGATATACTTTACTACACTAAAGCACTAAAGCAACAGTACAAGGAGTATTTTAAAAATGTCAAAAGTAAGTGACTTTCAAAAAACAAATATTAAAACCATCGGTGTTGTCGGCCTTGGACTTATCGGAGGCTCTTTCGCAAAAGCGTTCAGGCTAAACACTAAAGCGAAAATGCTTGGATACGATACGAATAAGTCAGTATGCGAGCTTGCCACACTTGATGGCACTCTGGATGGGATTCTCACAAAGGAAAATATAAGTGAATGCGATCTGATAATCCCGGCACTATATAATCAGGCTATAATTGACTTCGTGCGCGATAACGCACCATACATCAAAAAGGGAGCAATTGTTATTGATACGGGTGGCCTGAAAAGACGCGTGTGCAAGGAATGCTTTGAAATAGCACGTGAGCACGGTTTCACATTTGTGGGCGGACACCCAATGGCCGGAAAGAAATTCTCCGGTTATAACTATAGTACAGGAACGCTTTTCAGAGATGCATATATGATAATTATTACCGAAGACTTAAATGATACCAAGCTTCAGAACCATATCAGAGATATAATGAGTCCTTGCAGATTTGCAAATATTACTGTCTGCTCTTCAGAGAAGCATGATAAAATGATAGCCTTCACTTCAGAAATGCCGCATATAGTATCAAATGCTTATATAAAGAGCCCTACAGCAAAGGAGCATCTTGGTTTCTCAGCGGGAAGCTACAAGGATATGACAAGAGTTGCATGGCTGAACGAAGATATGTGGACAGAAATCTTTCTTGAGAATAAGGACAATCTGATATTTGAGCTGGATGAGATCATCAAATATCTCGGTGAATATAAAAAAGCCCTCGAGGAGGGCGATGCAGAATATCTGCGTCAGATCCTTCACGACGGAAAGGTCGCAAAGGAAGAGGTTGATGGTATTTAATCATCATCCTCGTTCAGGGTATCCAGAACGAAGCTATAGCCTATTGATATGATATATAGTATCAAGCCCAGGAAGAAGGATATAAATCCCGGACCAACCAAATAATAACTATACATCTCGCCCACGCCTTTTACGTAAGTACTTCGACTGGATTTTATAAACGCTTTCCAGGAATTATGCGTACTGAGTAAAAGGTTCTGATCCTCCTTAAAAATAGGAGAATGAACCATAAGAATGACAAGGATAAGAGTTAGTGCAAGTACTGCTAGCCTTATCCTTTTTTTTCTTTTACTGAAGAATTCCTTCTTCGTTATGTTGTCCTTTATCGCAGCAATGATAAGAAAAACAACTGCCGCAACAAATACAAAAAGCAGTATCGGAAGGATAACAGTTTTTTTCGTGATTCCCATTTTAAAACATTTCCTGGCAACCGAAAAGAAACTTACCCCTGTATACTGCTTCTCTGATATTCTAAAAAATATATTCTTCCAATAAAGAAAGGCTGATGCGAGCATTAACAGGCATCCGAAAAGTGCAAAACGGGCTGACTTTTTATAAGCATTTTTTCTTTTATAAAAAGGTGTAGCCGAATCACCACTTCTCTTTGACATAAACGCCTTCCTCTCTTAAACTCTTAAGTCTGTCCTTAACCTCCGGCAGATCCTCGATATATGTCATACCAAACCAGGTCTCTTCTGTCATAACACATTTGACGGTTCCTGCATTTCTGCTGACCATATCCTGAACTGCATCAGTTATTGTTTCTTCAAACTTCAAAGGAGACTCTTTTACTCCTTCTACAAACCTTTTTTCAAAGTTTGTTGTAAGATCATCTATAAATCCTGAAGAAAAAGCCCAAAGGTTCATTGATGCCAGGGTTCCCTGTGGAAACTCATTATCGAACGGAATGTTTTTTACCTCATCTATCCTGCTGAGCATTCCGTTTTCATCAGCGTAGCACACACCTCTGTTAACTGTACCACTCTTAGAAAGAGTATTATGCAACAGATAACATATACATGCATGACTGTTTTCGTCTTTTGCCTCGTCAAAGAAGTCCATCGCATTCTTATAAGCACCACGGCCATAAAAGTCATCCGCATTTATAGTCAGGAATCTCTTTCCCTTGAGAGCCTCTCTTGCACTCCAAAGGGCATGTGTGGTTCCCCATGGTTTATTTCTTTCTTCCGGAAACTCTATATCACCCGGATAATCATGCAAAGACTGATAAACATACGTTACCTTTATCTTTTCGCTGATCCTGTTACCAATGGCTTCCTTAAACTGCTCTTCAAAATCTCTGCGGATTATAAATACAATCTCCGAAAAACCAGCCTCGATAGCATCATAAATAGAATAATCTATAAGTATATGATTATCGTTATCTACAGACTCTATCTGCTTTAAACCATTAAATCTACTTCCAAGCCCTGCAGCTAATACCACAAGTACAGGCTTCTGATTATTATCTACCATAGGCTCCCCCCCTTTGGTACCTTTATTCTTCTTCTGTTGTATCCTGATTCATCAGATCCTGATTGATATCCTCAGCATCCTTCTTCTCGATATATACGTTGATCTCATCCTGAGTTACTTTTTCATTTGAAATAACTCTGTTAATGAGTTCCTTAGCATACTTGATATCTTCCTCATTTGGCATCATTACATATGCGTTTGAACCAAGCGAATAGCACTTCTGTGATGAATCGCCTCCACCAACGCTATATGTAAGAACTTCCCAGCCACCGTTATCAAGTGTGCTCTGAACGTAGTATCCTACCTCGTCCTTTGTCATATCTGTCTGGAATGATCCGGACATCTGATCCATTACATTTGCATAATTCTTAAGTGTCTCTGCTGATTCAAGCTTCTGAATTGTAGCCTTGATAACCTGCATCTGGTTTCTACCACGCTGACGGTCACCATCCTTAAATGCATGTCTTGCTCTAGCAAATCCAAGTGCTTCCTCACCATTCAGATGATTAACACCCTTAACGTATGAGTAGGTTCCTTCCTGTGTTTCAGAAACGAAGCTGTACTCTGAATTAACATCGATTCCGCCGATCTGATTGATTATGTTCTGGAAGCCTGAGAAATTAAGTCTCACATAATACTTCATTTCAACATCATACAAATTCTCAAGAGTATCCATAGAGCAATCAATTCCGTAGATACCTGCATGTGTCAGCTTATCCTTCTGACCTGTTGAAAGTGTTACATAATAGTCTCTTGGTGTAGAAACAAGAAGTATCTGCTTTGTCTCGTTATTAACAACACCGATTATATTGACATCACTTCTACTCTTCTGAGTAACAGCGCCAAATGTATCAATTCCGCTGAAATACATACAGAAGTGATCCTTATCACCTGTGTTTACTTCCTCTGTCTCAATCTCTTCCTCGAAGGTTTCTTCCATTATAACCTTCAGCTTCTGTGAGTAATCTGCATAATCCTCTGAACTTTCAAGAGCGAGTATAGTACCCTTGTTAGTTATGATCGAATTAACAAGTCCGTTATCAAAGTTTCCTATAAGCTCAAATATACTGTCATACTGCTTCGTCTCAATAGTAGTTCCGCAGTCTTTTTCTATCTTCTCTATTGTTTCCTTTATATGCTCCTGATCATCAGTTGCAACTGTACCGAATACATAATTCTTATTAACAGCCTCATTAATTGATGTTACTTCATCATTTACTGAAACATATACATTTATCTCATCGACCTCTGTCTTTACACCGGTCACTTCATCTATCGTCTTATTAGTTATTCGCAGATAGTACATGGCAACGCAAAGCAGGATGCACATAACCGCTGATATAACTATGGCACATATCTTAAATGCTTTCTTTCTCTTCTTTGAAAAGAAAACAGCAATCAAAAACACAATGAATAAAAGTACGCCAAGCAAAATTATATACCTAGGCGGTACCATTTTAGTTTCGCTGATATCACAAATCACTGCAATTGACAAAATAAGCTGAATCGCTGCGAGTATAAATCCAGCTATTTTTAACTTCTTCATCACTACCCTCCATCGATTATTTTACTTTTGTCATAAGGTCATTATGCTTCTCCTTCAAGCACGAACGCATCTTGACTTTTGACACTTCTGTCCTATGATACCACATATACATTATAAAAAACACACAAATTTATATATATTATTTCTGAAAATGTGCACTATGGTAACAACAACCAACTAAAGTATCTTTTGACACTCCACAACATATGATGATAGACTTATACAAGAATTATCACTCTTAATTCAAAAATCCAAACATAAAGTTGAGGTTTCTAAAGACGTGAAAGACTTATCATTCTACTCAGAGCAGCTGGGTATAAGCTTAACAGAAGAACAGCTGTCTCAGTTTGAAAAATATATGAATATGGTCGTTGAAAAAAATAAGGTTATGAATCTGACTGCCATCACGGAGCCGGAGGATTTCTACCTCAAGCACTTTGCTGACAGCTTGTCTGTTGTAAGTGCTACTGAAAAAGCCGCTCCAATCCGAGAAAAGTCCGTCTCTCTTATAGATGTCGGTACAGGTGCGGGCTTCCCGGCTATTCCACTTAAAATAGCATTTCCGCAAATAAAGCTCACTCTTCTTGATTCTCTTAACAAAAGAGTAGGCTTCTTAAATGATGTTATAGATACTCTTCAGCTCTCTGATACTACCGCTATACATGCACGCGCAGAAGAAGGCGCCAGAAAAGCCGAGCTAAGAGACAGCTTCGATTTCGTTGTATCAAGAGCTGTCGCAAGCATGAATGTTCTGACAGAATACTGTCTTCCATATGCTAAACCAAATGGTCTGTTTATCGCTTATAAATCAGGCGAAATAAAAGACGAACTAACTGAAGCTAAAAATGCAATAAAGCTCCTCGGTGGTAAGCTTGAAGATATAATAAGCTTCAATCTAGCCGATTCAGACATAGAAAGAAGCTTTGTTATCATCAGAAAAGTATCTGCCACACCAAAAAGATTCCCAAGGAAACCGGGTACTGCTAAGAAGGATCCTTTATAATCTTTCTCTTTTCTAGTAATCGGTCTCTCTTGAACAGAACCTCCTTGTATTTTTTCTTTTTAATTGGTTCTATCTTTTTAACAACAAACACATTGCTTGAGCTGACAGATGACGGTTTGAATTTGATCGTAGCCATCATATTGCCGTGACGCAGGCATTTTCCTACTGCCACCTGAGAACCATTATTCAGATGGAACCATTTGATCCTGCCTGTTGTGATCCTTCCGCATTTTGGACAATAAACTCTGTTTACATCCTGATTCTTCATAGCATCCTTTTTCGAAGGATAGTCTATAGTTATCTGATCGATAATGCCATTATGATAGTCCATTATCTCATCACTTGCTTCCTTCGGATGTCTGTACATATCAAAGATATACTTATCCTCGAATTTTCCGAGATGTCCCTTCTGGATTATCATTGATGTATAAAATGCGTCATTTATTGCAGCATGATATGGTCTTTCCTGCTTAAGCTTAAGACGCTCCACTGCCTTTTCAAGCTTACAAACCTTTCCGTCCTTCAGATATTTCTCTGAAAAGATCTGCTGTATGTCATAATACCTAAGTGGAAAAGGAAGCTTCTCCATCTTGTAGAAATCCATATTATTCTGAAGACAGTTTAGATCAGCAACTCCCCAGGTACAGAATCTATACTCCTCGCCCTCAGGGAGATCCTCCTTGCACCACTCCAGAAAGTCAGTGCAGGCACTCTTAAAATCTACGCCCTTGCTCTTAAGATCCTCTTCATCATAATTCAGAATCTCTTTTATATATCTGTGAAGCTTAGGGTAAAGCTTCGGACAAACGAGTCTTCTGAATTCTCCGATTGTTTCATACTTTTTATTCAGTTTAAATGCCCCTATTTCAATTATCTCGAATGGCATCCTCGGATGTTCACCAGCCTGACCTATATGGCTCTGGTTCCACTCAAGATCGAAAACTATATAGTTCATTTTTTCTCCTGAAGTCTTTTGATTCATTATATACCCTTCATTTGAGATATAAAAGTATCATATTTACATCTGCAGGTGAAACGCCTGATATCCTCGATGCCTGACCTATTGTCTCAGGCCTTATAAGCTCAAGCTTTTGTCTTGCTTCTATTCTCAGATTCTTTACATCACTATAGTCTATATCGGCAGGTATTTTTTTCTTATCCATCTTAAGGAACTGTTTTACCTGTCTCTGCTGTCTCTCGATGTAGCCTTCATACTTAAGAGAGATATCTATCTGTTCTATTATCTCTCTTGTCAGTTCAAGCTCCGGTCTTTCCTTATCTATAGGACTTACCTTTTCGTAGCTGAACTCAGGTCTTCTGATTATATCTGCAATAGAAACTGCTGTATGTATAGGTGAGCTTTCATTTGATGCCAGGAACTCCTGTATCTCCTTATTCGCACCTATCATCGCACTCTTCAGTCTTTCTATCTCAGAATTAATTATCTCTCTTTTTCTACAGAAGGTCTTGTACCTTGCTTCATCTATAAGACCTATCTCATAACCGATATCTGTAAGTCTGAGATCTGCATTATCCTGTCTGAGGAGGAGTCTGTACTCAGCTCGGCTCGTCATCATTCTATAAGGCTCTTTGGTTTCCTTTGTAACAAGGTCATCTATAAGAACTCCTATATAACCATCCGATCTTGAAAGTACAACCGGCTCTTTTCCCTGAAGAAGTCTGGCAGCATTTATACCTGCCATAAGCCCCTGTGCTCCGGCCTCTTCGTAACCACTGCTTCCATTTATCTGTCCGGCAGAAAAAAGTCCCTTTACAGACTTGAACTCCAGTGACGGTTTCAGATCTGTCGCAGATATGCAGTCATACTCGATTGCATATGCAGGTCTGACTATCTTGGCATTCTCAAGTCCCGGAACGGAGTGTACCATTCGATACTGAACATCCTCTGGCATTGAGGATGACATTCCGTCGAGATACATTTCCGTAGTAAACTCCCCTTCCGGTTCAACAAAGAGCTGATGTCTCTCCTTGTCAGGGAACTTCATTATCTTGTCCTCTATCGATGGACAGTATCTCGGACCGGTTCCCTTAATGACACCCGAAAAAAGAGGCGAACGATCTATGTTTTCTTTTATTATTTCGTGAGTTTCTTCACCGGTATATGTAAGCCAGCAGGATATCTGATCTCTTGCTATATCCTCCTCGGTATTTGTGAAGGAGAACGGCTGGATATGCTCGTCGCCCTTCTGCTCACTCATTTTGGAAAAGTCTATCGAATTCTTATCAAGTCTCGGAGGTGTTCCGGTCTTAAATCTCCTGAGAGGAATTCCGGCCTCTGTCATAGAATCCGACAAATGATTTGCTGCCATAAGTCCATTCGGACCTGTATATGTAATCGTATCTCCATAGATACACATCGCTTTAAGGTAAACTCCCGTACAGAGAACTACAGCCTTTGCGTGATAAATGGCACCTGAAAATGTTTTTACGCCGGTTACTTTTACTGTACTGTTTGCCGCGCCCTTCGGCTCATTTTCATCACCCAACGCCTCAAATATCAGCTCCGAAACCTCAGCCTGCCTGAGTGTGAGGTGCGGCTCTGCCTGAAGTGTCATCCTCATCTGCTTTGTGTATTCACCCTTGTCAGCCTGTGCTCTTAGTGAATGAACTGCAGGCCCCTTTGATACATTTAGCATCTTGGACTGGATGTAGGTTTTGTCTATGTTCTTACCCATCTCTCCACCAAGTGCATCTATCTCACGAACCAGGTGTCCCTTTGAGCTTCCACCTATGTTAGGGTTGCAGGGCATGAGAGCAACGCTGTCAAGACTGACGGTAAACATGATTGTTTCAAAACCGAGTCTTGCTGCAGCAAGTGCCGCCTCGCAGCCTGCGTGTCCCGCTCCGACTATTATGATGTCATACGTTTCTTCTACGTTCATATATATCCTTTTCTACTTTTCGAACTGCACACTCATTTTTTCCTGCAAGCAGGAATGCAGTTTGACTTATGACACTTATGTCATTCTACCACATTATAAAAAAAAGAAAAGCCCCCCGCGAAGACTTGCTTCGCGAAGAGCTCTTACTTCTCACCACATTATTTTCCCATACAGAATTCTGAAAAGATTTTATCTGCCAGGTCGTCTTCTAAAACCTCTCCTATTATTTCACCAAGAGATTCATAAGCCGCCATAAGGTCAATAGTCAGGAAGTCTTCTCCCATTCCCATGTCAATTCCTTCTATAACCTTCTCTAAGCTCTGCCTTGCTTCTGTAAGGGCAGCCTTATGTCTTGATCTGGTTATATATATCTGGTCATCGTAGTCTATTTCGGAACTGAGGAACATATCTCTTATCAGCTGTTTCAGTTCTTCTATACCTTCTCCAGTTTTGGCTGAAATATATACCTTTTTAATTTCAATGTTTTCCACTTCATCTGTGTTTACTTCGTCGATGAAGGATTCTTTTTTATCAATCTTGTTATAGATAACAATTGTTTTCTTTCCAGAAAGAGACTTTAATATCTCCTGATCCTCTGATGATATTCCCTGTGTCATATCAAGAAGCATGAGTACAAGGTCTGCATCAGCTATGCTCTCCTTTGCCTTATCTACTCCGATACGTTCAACCACATCTTCTGTATCACGTATTCCGGCTGTGTCAATAAGTCTGAGAAGCACTCCACCAATATTTACATATTCTTCCAGTGTATCTCTTGTCGTTCCCTCGATGTCTGTAACAATCGCTCTCTCTTCACCAAGCAGGCTGTTAAGCATAGAGGACTTTCCTACATTTGGCTTACCTGCTATTACCGTACGAATTCCCTCTCTTATGATACGACCCTCATCAGAGGTTGAGATCAGCTTATCTATTCTCATATTTACGGAGTTAACTACTTCTCTCAGCTTTTCCGGAAAACCTTCTAAGCTATAATGCTCCGGATCATCTAACGCAGACTCAATAAAAGCTGTCTGGTACAGTAGCTTTTCGCGAAGATCAACAATTTCTTCTCTTAGCTTTCCTGTCAGCTGATTAACTGATGTCTTAAGTGCTCTATCGGTTTCGGCTGCTATAACATCCATAACTGCCTCTGCCTCTGTCATATCTATTCTTCCACCAAGAAAAGCTCTCTTTGTGAATTCTCCCGGCTCGGCAACCCTGACTCCTCTGTTAATAAGAGTTGACATCACCTTTTTTACTACAAGGTTTCCACCATGTATATCTATCTCAACAGTATCCTCTGTTGTATAGGTGTGAGGCCCTTTCATTACAAGCACAATTGCCTCGTCGATAGTTTCATCTCCATCAACTATACGGCCAAATGCAGCAGTAAAGCTCTCCATTTCCGATATTCTTTTTTTACCTTTAAATATACCGTCACAAACAGCTATTGCATCAGGTCCGCTTATCCTAATTATTCCTATTGCCGACCTGCCCATACCTGTTGAAACGGCACAGATGGTTTCATTCTTGAGCATAAAAAACCCCCGATTTACTTTATAAATCGGGGATATTTTAACATATATTATTATTTAGAACAATATACCAACACTTGTCTTTGCTGCAAGTGTTATAAGATCACAAAGGAGTGCAACTCCGCAAATTACAACTGCATTTGAGAAAACAGCCTTAACTGTCTTTCCTTCTTCTGTTCCTCCGATCACCTCTTTAAGAACAACTGTGCTGAATCCAACCCAGATAATTATCATAACAGTTTCAAATGTACCTGCTATCGGTGCTGAGAAAAGACCAAAGATAAACTCAAGTCCGGCAACGAAAAGAGGATATACTGTTACTGATCCAAGCATACCAAGTATGTTTTTAAAACTATACTGTGGCTTTGACTTATCTCTGAATATATAACCTGCTGTAGCTGTAAGTAAATAAACTGCAGCAACAACAAGAAATGTAAGAAATGCCTGAAGTGCTCTATCACCAACCGAATACACTGAATAGCTATATCCAAAGTACGAGTCTGTTGAATAATTACCATATGGAAGATGTATAAGGATAAGGAAAAATGCTACAAGTGCTCCAAATATAGCAATAAGAAGTCCCTGTATACCTCTACCTCTTTCAGCAACGCTCTTTGCTGCTGAAAATGGTCTTGTAATACCTTCAGCAAAAAGCCTCCACATATCTCCAAAAACAAAACCTGCCTGACTAGGCTGCTGCATATACATACCATTTGGCATCATACCAGGCTGCATCATTCCCGGCTGCATCTGTGGCTGCTGGAACTGTGGCTGTCCCATTTGCTGCATTTGTGGCTGTCCCATCTGCTGCATCTGCGGCTGTCCCATCTGCTGTGATACTATCTTGTTACCACAAGCTCCACAAAACATTGCTCCATCAGGAAGCGCTGCTCCACAATTTGGACAATTCATACTTAATTACCTCCTTTAATCGATGAAAATTTTTCGATTTTTAACTTCTGTTATTATATTTCATATAATATCAGTTTGCAAGGAAGGAATTATTGCACGATTAGGGGAGGGACGATGATAAGGCTTCGCCTTTGATTAATGGGTTCATGCAGTCGTCAAACAATCCTGCCTTCGGCAGTCTTCCGGCTCTTTGAGCCTCTTGTTTGACAATTTGTGATTAATGAGTTTATGCAGAAAATAAAAAGCACCAGACTCGTGAAAGCTTGCTTACTGAGAGTTTGGTGATTTTTATTTTCTATATGAGGCGAAGCCTCATCATCGTCAAACAGGAATTTCGCGAAGCGAAATGGGTTTGACGATAGCATAACCTCATTAATATAAAGAAAAGGCCAAAAACCTTGCTAAACAAAGTCCTCAGCCCTCCCGGAGTGGGCCGCCGGGGGCTCGAACCCCGCACACCCTGATTAAGAGTCAGGTGCTCTACCAAATGAGCTAGCGGCCCGTAAAAACGGCGTACTAAAAAGTACCGTACTGAAAAGTACTTGCATAGTATATTACAAACATTTTTTAATTGCAACATTTTTTTTGCCGTTTTTATAAATTTATTGATATTTTACAAAAAATGTCCGATTTTTATTAATTTTTAACAAAAGTGTCAAAAATCTTCGGCCTGTTTCCTTAAACTGTCTCTGACAACGCCCTTGGGATCGGTGATCAGAAGTCTTACAAGCCATACAACAAGTGCAAGTGCTATAACAGAAAGTCCAAGAAAACTATCATTGAGCATATCCTCTGCTGAAGGAGTAAAATACTCTGCTCTAAGCTCTATGTACTCAAATACAGCATCTACCAACCACATAATGGATGCACCCCAGAGCATGAAAATCAAGAATCCAAGCTGTAAGGAATCATCCTTTCTTGTATACCACTTTACTGTTACAAATACCGCAGTAAATACTGTTAATAATAAAGTCATATTAATCCTCTTATCCTTCTACTGATGTTCTTTCGCTTCTTACTCTCTTTTCAATAGCTGATGTTACAAAACACATTACTCCCCAAACCGCAGTTACAAGAAGTGCCATTGTTACACCGACCGTAGCCATCTCTTTCAGCATCTCCACTGTATCTGCCGAGCTTTCCATTGCTGTAAGGAATGGGAAGAATGGCTGAACCTCTCCATGCCATATATGCTCAAATAACAGAAGAAATGCACCGCCCCACAGCATATTTCTAAGCCATTTAAGCTTTCTGCTAAATGGAACGTGGAAGCTGTCCTCTACACTAACCTCTCCGCTCTCAACTTTTTGCTCTTCTGCTTTCTTTTGTGCCTTCTCAGCTACTGTAACTACTACAGCCTCTGCCGCTGAAACTAAAAAACATGCCATAATAAAGCTCCTTTCGCATTTCCTATTTATCTAAGTTACTATATTTTCAAGAACCTCTCTATTTACAGGATAAGGAACCTTTTCTATCCTTGCCGGCTCCTTAAGTATATCCTTTATAGAATTCTCCACTATTATACCATAGTCTATATCACTTATGCCTCTAATATCACAAGATTTTCCCAAAAACCTTGCAAAGCTGTCTAGATCAACGAAATCCATCGCTCTAAGCAGTCTATCTCTCGTTCTCTCATCTGCATATCTCATAAAACCCGGTTGAAAGATACCGGTAGCCGGACCATGTGCTATGCCCGCCTGGTAGGTCAATCTATAGCTAAGAGCGTGTGGAAGAGATGTTCCGGTAATCGCAATTGCCTGTCCTGCTATATTTGATGCGGTAAGCATATCTCCGAGTATCTTCAGATCTGTCACCATGTCTGCCTCAGCCTTATCAGGATCTGTTTTTCTCTTCACGTAATCAGATATATTTCCTATATGTTCATCCTTTGTATAACCTACCCGACGCTTTCCGAGTATTACATCCTTTCCCCTGCTCCAAAGCTTCAGCCCTTCAATAACGAGACTCTTTGACTGAACTGTAGCCTTTGTATTTATATAGCTTTCTAACAGATGTGACATGGTATCTATCGCCGTATTTCTCAAAACCTCAAAGGGCGCATACATCAGATACCTCGGATCCAGCAGTGCAATATCAGGATATAAAATGTGTGGAATAGACTTTTTCGTACGTAAATCATGCCTTGTCAATACCGAAACACCTGTGACCTCCGAACCTGTTCCGCAGGTTGTAGGTATCGCAATGACCGGATACGCCAGCGTATGACCATTTTCATCAACATATTCCCGATCCGGCTTTTGATATAAAAAGTCAGCTCCCTTATCACTATTATAAAGCAGTATTGAAATAGCCTTTGCCGCATCCATAGGTGAACCACCACCAAGACCGATACACATATCGGCACCCTTACTAACGCCGATATCTCTAGCCTCAAGAATTGTCTCAACCGATGGATTTTCTTCTATGCGATCAAAAACCTCGTATTCCGTTTCTGTATCCCGTAGAACCTTCTCAAGCTCCATCAATGAACCGTTTTGCTTTGAAGAATTCTTTCCGGTAAGGATAAGTGCTCTTCTTCCGAGGCGTGCTATATCCTTCGCATGATGAAGCACTGCATTTTCTTCATTTATTACTTCTGTATACATTTTATTTCCTTATTTCAAATAGACATTATATATATGTTTTGCTCTACTTTTTTCATCATAGCACAGTTAACAGTTTATGAGAACCATTAACATTTGCCGAATATGCAAAAATGTTGTATCCTTGTCGTTGGATAGATAAGTTATACACATTTTAAGGATTAAGAAAATGTTATTAGATGGTATCACATTAACACACGAACATATGTCAATTAATCTTTCTCCCGGAGATCTGGACACAGACTCTTTTGATGAGCTGGTCAGCGACCTTAAAATGTTCTACAGGTGCGGCGTCAGAAATATAATTGACCTGACCAATCAGTCGATGGGAAGAGATGTTCAGTATACCTCCCGATTGATGAAGGAAACCGGCATAAATATTGTTTCTTCAACCGGTTATTATATAGAACCATATGTAAAGCCATACGTCTCTGACAGATCTGTTGAAGAACTTACCCATATATATATCCGCGATCTGACAGAAGGAATTGACGGAACGGACATAAAGGCCGGCGTTATTGGTGAGATAGGCTGGTCAGCGGACGGTCCTGACGAATATGAACTTAAAGCCTGGGAAGCAGCAGCCATAGCTGCAGTAAAAACCGACTGCGTTGTTTCTGTTCACCCGAGTCGTGGTCGACAGATGATTAAACAAACAGAATTTCTTATCAGCAGAGGTGTTCTTCCCGAAAAAATCATTATCGGGCATATCGAATTCTTTCCAACGGAAGAAGTATTATTAAGCATTCTGAAGACAGGTGTTAATATCGGTTTGGATATGGTTGGAAAAACCTCTGTCCAGAGAGATGATTACAGGGCTGGTGTATTTAAGCTCGTACGGGACTGGGGATATCTGCCAAATATCCTTCTTTCCACAGACATCTGCAGACGACAGGACCTAAAGAGCTGTGGCAGTTATGGATATGTTCATCTTTTTGAGACATTTATCCCAAAGCTTAAAAAGCTGGGTATAACAGATGATGAAATTAATACAGTGTTGATAGATAATCCAAAAAGGATTTTTAAATAAGGAGAAATGTTTTGGAGAATATAATTATTATCGGTATTGCTATTTTACCGGCTATAGCCCTCATGATATACATCTACCTTCAGGATAATCATGAAAAAGAGCCTATTGGGCTTCTGCTTGCGATCTTTGGACTCGGTATTCTTTCATGTATTCCTTCGATGCTGTTTGAGTGGCTCGCGGATAAAATCCTGCAAGCTATATTTGGTGGTGTTAATTTCTATGTTTACTGGTTTGTATATGCATTCCTTGGCGTCGCTATTTTCGAGGAATTTTTCAAGTTCCTCGCAGCGCGGATTCTCACCTGGAGAAACAGACATTTTAACTATAAGTTCGATGGTATCGTTTATTGTCTCTTCGGTTCAATGGGATTTGCCGCGACAGAAAATATACTATACCTTATATCTGAAAAAATGATGACCGGCAACAGCTCTGCTGCCATTCATCTTGGAATACAGAGAGGTCTTCTTGCTATCCCTCTTCACGCTATGTGTGCGATCTTTATGGGATATTATTACGGAAATGCTAAGTACGCAAAGTCTTATGGAGACAGGTCCGGCTGTAGAACCAATCTTCTGCTTGGATTTGTGATTGCTTCCTCTCTTCACGGATTCTATGATTTCTGTCTGTTTACCGGAAATCAGACTCTAAAATACGTATTCCTTACATTTGTAGTTATCGCAGATATCTTTACTATTATAAGAATTCATTTTGCAAAGAAAAATAATCAGGCTATGTATATAGCACCAAAATACAGAGGCTACTGGATAGGCCCCGAAGCAAATCCATATCAGGAATTCGGTGGTTATCAGGCTCCTACATATGGCGGTTATAATTATGGAACAACCGGTCCTGCATATGGAGAGCAAGGCGGACCAAGTCCGTATGCTCCGCAACAGACTCAGTCACAGTATGCTCCACAGCAAGCCCAGTCACCATATGCTCCGCAGCAAGCCCAGTCACCATATGCTCCACAGCAGACTCAGTCACCATATGCTCCACAGCAGACTCAGACTCAGTACGTTCCGCAGCAAGCTCAGTTTGCTCAACCGGAAAATTCTTACGCAGGAAATGCTCAGGCCGGATATAACCAGTCCGAATACAATCAGACTCAGACAGATATTTATGGAAGACCAGCCACTTCAAATCCGGCGCCTCGAAACTTCCGTAATCAGATGGTTCGATGTCCAAACTGCGGTGCTGCAAATAGATTTAACGCGTTCTACTGTTCTAATTGTGGATCCTCTATCCATAGACTTAATTCATAAAAAGCATATTTTAATTCGTAAAAAAATCGTAAATATATTCTTTAATATATTCTTTGATATATTCTTAAATATAATCTTAAATAAAAAACTACGGAGTTCTCATCAACCGAGAACTCCGTAGTTATTTATTTTCTTAGATATTCTGAAGATACAGGAAACTCAAAATATGTATTTGGATATGGTTCATCTTCCAAACTAAAATGCCACCATTCGCAGTCTATCGTAGTAAAGCCATTTCTTTTCATTACATTTTGCAGAATCATTCGATTCTCATACTGTTCATCAGTTATCTCTCTGTAATCAGGATGAGATATTTCACTGAAAAGATCAAATGGACTTCCCATATCGACTTCTTTTCCGGTTTTCATATCAAGGAGTGTAAGATCAATCGCACTTCCTCTACTATGTGAGGACTGCTTTGCTATATATCCTTTTATAAAAAGCTCCTGTTTTTCAAGCTCCGGATAAAAGTACGGCTTCATTCGAATATCCGTGTCTTCTATTCCCCAAAGGACAAACTGTTTAACTGCACACGCCGGGCGATATGCATCAAACACCTTCAGTCTGTATCCCTGAACCATCATCTCATTACTGGCAGACTTTAAAGCACGGGCGGCTTCCTTTGTAAGAAGTGCTATCGGCTCCTCATACCCATCTATTCTCTCGCCGATAAAGTTGTAGGATGAATAATATCTGATTTCCTGTACTATTTGTGGTATGAAGTCTCCAAGAACAACAAACCCTGACGGATCCCATTCTCTTCTTAAAATCTCTGTACTCATCTGCCTTCCTCTTTTCCGTATAATAGCTACTACTATATATCTACTATACTACCATATTTTCCACCACGTTGTAATTCAACTTATCTCATATTTATGTAAAAAAACGGAAAGTAGAAAATCTACTTTCCGTTAATGCGTCCCCGAGGGGATTCGAACCTCCGACCTACCGCTTAGGAGGCGGTCGCTCTATCCAGCTGAGCTACGAGGACATCCTTGACATTTTACTTTAAAACAATAAAATGGTCAATATTCTTTTGATGTTTCACATAAAACCATTTGATGTTTCACACGAAACTTTTTAGTTCTTAGGAACTATTTTTTCAGTACCTCCCATATATGGACGAAGAACCTCAGGAATATTTACAGAACCATCTGCATTCAGGTTGTTCTCCAGGAACGCAATAAGCATACGTGGTGGAGCAACAACTGTATTGTTAAGTGTATGAGCAAGATACTTGTTTCCATCTGCATCTTTTACTCTTATCTTAAGACGTCTTGCCTGAGCATCACCAAGATTGGAACAGCTTCCAACCTCAAAATACTTCTTCTGTCTAGGTGACCATGCCTCAACATCACAGGACTTAACCTTAAGATCTGCAAGGTCTCCGGAACAGCACTCAAGAGTTCTTACAGGTATATCAAGACTTCTGAATAATTCAACAGTATAACTCCACATCTTGTTATACCAGTCCATTGACTCTTCAGGCTTACAGATAACTATCATCTCCTGCTTCTCAAACTGGTGAATACGATATATACCTCTCTCCTCTATTCCATGAGCTCCCTTTTCTTTACGGAAGCATGGTGAGTAGCTTGTAAATGTAAGTGGCAGCTTATCCTCATCAACCATTTTGTTGATAAATCTACCAATCATAGAATGCTCACTTGTACCTATAAGATAGAGATCCTCACCCTCTATCTTATACATCATGGATTCCATCTCATCAAAGCTCATTACTCCCGTAACAACATCGCTTCTTATCATATAAGGTGGAATGACATATGTGAATCCCTTGTTAATCATAAAGTCTCTTGCGTAAGCAAGAACTGCACTGTGAATTCTGGCTACATCTCCGATCAGATAATAGAATCCATTTCCTGCAACGTCTCTTGCAGAATCAAGATCAATTCCTGCCAGCTTCTCGATTATATCAGTATGATAAGGGATTTCAAAATCAGGAACAACCGGCTCACCAAATCTCTCTATCTCAACATTCTCTGTATCATCCTTTCCAACAGGAACGGAAGCATCAATGATGTTAGGAATTCTCATCATGATAGCCTTAATCTTCTCTTCTATTTCAGGAGCAGCAGTCTCAAGCTCCTTAAGTCTAGCTGCAGACTCTGCAACCTTCTTCTTAACTGCTTCAGCTTCCTCCTTCTTTCCCTGTGCCATAAGAGCACCGATCTCTTTAGATATCTTATTTTTCTCAGCACGAATCTGATCAGCCTCAGCCTGATTTTCTCTTCTCTTCTGATCAAGCTCTATTACTTCATCTACCAACGGAAGCTTAGCATCCTGAAACTTCTTTTTAATATTCTCCTTAACGATGTCAGGATTCTCTCTTAAAAACTTAATGTCTAACATATCATTCACCTCTATTATTTTTAGTGTTAATGTTTATCATATGACCATATCTATAATTTAGATGTGGTTTACATAATATCTTCCTCTTCTACTTCAGTTTTCATTTTCTCAATCTCTTCATCAACGGTAAGAGCTTTACCAATTGCAGCTTTTTCTTCCTTTGATAATGCGAGATATGACTCACCCTTGATTATCTCTTTAGCATAAGAATAGCAGCCTTGTTTCGAATGCATCGATGTTATGACAAAGCCTGAATTATCAGCATTTAGCAGGGCCAAAGAATAACTCAGCTCTCCTGCCATATTGTCAAATGCGTCATACTTAACAAGTCCCATTTTGTTATAACAGGTATCGAGATGACCTTTGAAGCCCTTATGGTCTTCAGTAAATCTTTTCATTCTGGATTTGACCTTGTCCATCTCTTTAAATCTGGTTAACATAATACTTTCAAGATCTTTTGCATTCTTACCACTCGTTAGTGAATAGTACTTACGAGCCATTGTTTGCATTTTATTAAATGTAACGATCAGTCCAATAAACAGAATTATAATTAATAGCAAAAGTATAATTACTACGAGCTGTATATTTAGACCGAAAACAGTATCAGCCAAAATCATAAATCTTCTCCTTACTGTTTAACTCCAGTATTAATTATATGTATAATTCTTTCAAGGTCATCGGATGAAACATACTCTATCTCAATCTTTCCCTTTTTGCCCTTTGGTTTTATTGTTACCTTGGAACCAAGAGTATCCTTTAACTGTTCAGCAAGCTGAGAAACAATTGCAAGCATTGCCTCATCATCTTTCTTCTTGGTTATTGCCTGACCCTTATCATCTATTTCCTTACCATTAAGTATGTTGATTACACCTTTAACCAACTGCTCAGTTTCTCTAACACTAAGCTCTTCATCAAACACGGTAAGTGCAGTCTCATACTGAACATTCTCATCTTCAATAGCAAGAAGGCAACGAGCATGACCGGTTGAAATCATATTATCTATAAGCATCTGTTTAACTTTGTCAGATAATTTGAGAAGACGGAGCGCATTGGTGATAGTTGATCTACCCTTTGATACTCTTTCAGCAACCTCGTCCTGTTTTAAATTATACTCTTCAATAAGACTCTGATAAGCAAGAGCTTCTTCTACAGGATTAAGGTCTTCTCTCTGGAGATTCTCAATAAGTGCTACCTCCATACGTTCCTTATCAGTATACTCCCTAACTATAACAGGTACTTCCTTTAATCCGGCAATTCTAGCAGCTCTCCAACGACGTTCTCCTGCGATAATAACATAAGAACGGCCTTTTTTTGAAACAACTATTGGTTCAATTATTCCATATTTCTTTATTGAATCTGCAAGTTCAGCAAGAGCATCTTCGTTGAATTCTTTTCTTGGCTGTAAGGAGTTTGGTTCGATCTCAGAAATCTTAAGCTTTTGTTCTCCAACAATCTTTTTCTCAACAACCTTTTCAACTACTTTTTCAACAACCTTTTCCTTTACAGGAGCATTATTCTTAACAGATGATTTACTTGCTCCATCATCTGTTGGTATAAGCTTGTTTAAGCCTTTACCTAAACCACGTTTTGCAGCCATTATATCCTCCAAATAATAATTATTTAAGATCTTATTCTACAACTATCTATTGATACAATTTATTCTTTATTACTTCATCTGCCAGACTTCTATAGGCTTCAGCTCCTGCACATCTGCTATCATATACATTGATAGGCTGACCAAAGCTTGGCGCCTCTGCCAATCGAACATTACGAGGAACAAGTGTGTCATAAATAATTTCATCAAGATTCTCACGAACATTTTCTACCACCTGTTCAGACAGATTGGTCCTGGAATCATACATTGTGAAAACAACACCTTCTATTTCAAGATTCTTATTAAGTTTCTTCTTAATAAGATCTATTGTATAAATCAACTGACTTAAACCTTCAAGTGCATAATATTCGCACTGAATAGGAACCAAAACAGTATCAGCCGCAGTCATAGCATTGATCGTAAGCATCCCAAGCGCAGGCGGACAATCAATAATAATAAAGTCAAAATTCTTTCTTATATTCTTAATATTAGATTTTAATATCTGTTGAGGTTTATCCATATCAATAAAATCGACCTCAACTCCCGCAAGATTCCTGCTTGATGGAACAAGATTCAGATTTGGATATACATCTATAAGCATGCTCTGACCGATATTGCATTCACCAATCATAGTTTCATATATTGTATATTCAAGATCCTCTTTATCAACACCAAGTCCACTGGTCATATTTCCCTGTGAATCCATGTCGATCGCAAGAACCTTCTTGCCTTTTTCCGCCAAACAAGCTGCCAGGTTAATAGCAGTAGTTGTTTTACCAACTCCGCCTTTTTGATTAGCAATTGCTATTATTCTACCCATAACAACCTCTTTTTATATAGAAATTAAGTATCTACTATTATATATCAACAAATTACTATTATCAACCAACAATATCAACGTTTCACGTGGAACATAATTTGATCAAATTATAGTGTATACATATATAGTGTTTCACGTGAAACATACAATATATATCATCTAAAAAGAATTCTGAACTTATTACCCAAAATACAACCACCGAAAGTATCACACGTAACATAAGGGAATAATTAAATACAAAAGCCGAAAGAATGTTTCACGTGGAACATATAAGCAGCAATCTCATAACTGAAACCGAGTGACCATTTCACATGAAACATAGAACGAAAAATTCAAACTTAATTCCAGTGGAAGTTTCACGTGAAACATAGAACGAATAATTCAACATTGAAATCTAATGAAAGTTTCACGTGAAACATAAAAGGATATACCGCTTAACGATATACCCCTTATAATTCCAATAATAATCATCAATTATATAATGTTTCACGTGAAACATATCTTTTACATCTGTTCTACACATCCGATGCCGAGAAGATCTAACGAATCTCTAAGAATTCTTCTCGTGATGTAAGTAAGTGTACATCTAGCATCACGAACATCCTTCTCATCAACGGCAATTCTGTTTTCTGTGTAGAATCTGTTGAACGCCTGTGCGAGATCAACAGCATATCTTGCAACTACTGATGGTTCGTATCTATCAGCAGCTTCTTTGATAATATCTTCAAATCTGTTTATTTCCTTCATAAGTTCTGATGAAGAAGCATCTGATAGAAGAGAGTAGTCAATTTCGCCATTGATATCAAAATCGTTTACATTTCTGAGAATACTTGAACATCTTGCATATGTATACTGAACATAGGGTCCTGTTTCTCCTTCGAAGCTTGTAATATGTTCCCACTTGAAGGAAACATCCTTGATTCGCTGATTATATAAATCATTAAAGATTACAGCACCAACACCAACTATTCTTGCAGCTTCTTCTTTTTGCTCATGAGAAAGATCAGGATTCTTTTCTTCAATTATTTCTTTTATCTTAGAAATAGCCTCTTTAAGAATGTCCTCTGCGTATATTACATTTCCACCTCTGGTAGATAGCTTTTCTCCGGCAAGACTTACAAGTCCATAAGGGATGTGTACAAGTCCATCCTTTGCCCAATCATTTCCAAGCAATTCCATTACCTTGAATACCTGAGCAAAGTGAAGCTTCTGTTCCTGGCCGGTAACATATAAACATTTCTCGAAATTATAGGTTTTCTTTCTGTATTCAACTGCAGCTATATCTCTAGTCGCATATATAGAGCTACCATCTTTTTTGAGAATTAAGCAAGGAGCCATATCATACTCTGAGAGATCAACTATTTTTGCTCCTTCACTTTCTGTAAGAAGTCCTTTTTCTGTAAGTTCCTTAACAACATCATCTGTCTTATCTCTGTAGAAGCTTTCTCCGGTATAATGATCAAACTCCATACCCATGAGCTTATATGTTCTCTTGAATTCTTCAAGACTTATATCAAAGAACCATTTCCAGATAGAAAGTGCTTCTTCATCTCCAAGCTCCATTTTGTGGAACCAAGCTCTTGCGTCATCTTCAAGTTCAGGATTTTTGTCTGCTTCGTCATGGAAGAGAACATAGAGTCTCATTAATTCTTCAATACCCTTAGCTTTAACCTCTTCTTCTGAACCCCAATTCTTATAAGCAACAATAAGCTTACCAAACTGAGTTCCCCAGTCACCGAGATGATTAATTCTTTCAACATTAAACCCTAGTTTAGAATATATCTTATAAAGTGAATTACCGATAACTGTGGTTCTTAAGTGACCAACATGAAAATTCTTGGCAACGTTAGGAGAGGAGTAGTCTATACAAATAGTTTTTCCCTTTCCTAAATCGGAACTTCCATAATTATCTGATTTACTTTTTTCTATAACACTCTTTGCAAAAATAGACTTATTTGTAAAGAAATTAACATACGCTCCATTAGTTTCAACCTTATCAAAGGTATCAGCAACACGTTCATCTTGACAAACCTTTTCATATATATCAGCTGCAATCATATTTGGAGCTTTTCTCATAACCTTTGCAAGTCTAAAGCAAGGAAATGCATAGTCTCCAAGTTCAGGCTTTGGAGGCTGTTCAAGTATTTCTTCTATCTGATTTTTGTCAAGCTCATCAACAGCTTTATCCAAAATATCAACAACAATGCTTTTCATAATTTTTCTCCTTTATTTTTGACATTTTCATTATGTCATATTATTCATAATCAAATTCGATTTCTACTTCAGTTCCATAATCGTCTTCAATACTGATTTCTCCAGACAGAAGGAAGACTATTTCTTTTGCTCTGTTTATTCCACTGTACCATTCAGATCCTGTGAGATAGTCGGATGGAAGTCCGTCACCATCATCCTTAATAGTCAGAGTATATCTATCATCATCTTCTTCAAAGGTTATTTTTATATTGGAACAATTTGAATGCTTTATTGCATTATCAACAAATATATCCAGCAAACGGAAGATAGAGTAGTAGCGTATATAGTTTGGCTTATGACTAATACTTCCTACATTAAGATCGAAGTTGATGCTAGGATTATTTTCTCTCAACTCGAATACATAGTCACTAAGTGCATTCTTGATTCCTGTCTTCTCATCAATACTATTATTCATCTTTGAAAGCTGTTCTTCTATAATATTGACCAGGCTATTTTGTGAAGAAATAGTATCCTTTATTATCCCCTTTGAATGTCCCGGATCTATCGACAAGCTATTAATAGCTTCTTCAAGCTCTCTTGAATTCTTGTTTATTGTATTCTTAATTCTTTTATCGAGAACAGTAGAGTAGTAAGTATTATCAAAGGACTCGAGCATAAGTATTTTATTTAAATGTTTCTTTAACTCTGATTTATCAATACTATTTTTGCTCTCTGATTCTATTTTCCTTTCTAATTCTTCTCTCTGTCTTTCGATGGCTTTCTTTTCAGCCTCTTCCTTTTCTTTTATCCTGCTTTCTTTTCTGGATAGTTTCTTCATTAATACTGTACTCGTATTCATCTCTCTGACTTTTTAAAGTTCTTATTTCATTTTTTATATCAGCTTCTCTTTTTGATTCTTCAGGAATCATCTCTATTGGACTAAATACATTCTTCCTGTAATCAGTATTAAGAGAGTACACATTTTGTGTACGAGTAAGCTCGTCAAGCTTTACATTTACTTCAAATAGCTTGGCCTTGTACTCCTTAAGAGTAGCGTCATGTTCAGAATATAACTTACTGAAATAGGACGTCATTTCTTCTAATGTTTCATTAATACCAGAAAAATAATCTTCCATAGTGATTCTTCCTTCTAATCTTCAACTAATTCATTTATCTGTATCTGTTGTATCTGCTTTATCAATCTTCAAATATACCATCGTCAGCTTCTGTAAATTCATCAGCCATCTCTTCAGCTTTTTTTAATCTTTTAAAACTTGAGGTATCATTTACTACCGTCTTACTTGTTTTCTTGTCTTTCTTATCTTTTTTATCTTCTTTTATTTCTTCCTTATTAAGATCATTTATTTTTTCTTTATTATTATCTTTTATATCTTCTTTATTACTATCATTTTGATCTTCTTTTTTGTTTGCTGCTTCCTTCTTCTTATTAAGCTTAGCATCCTTTGAAATAGGGTAGTAGCGAACACTTCTTTTACTATTATAATACTGAAGTCTCCTACGTGCCTTGACGAAAAGAATTATCATTAATAAAAGAATTATAAGAACAATGAAGATAATAATACTTCTCTTTATCCATTTTATATAATCGATTTCCGGTTCTTTGTCCGGAGTGTTATTTCTTATAGCGTCAGTAGAGGAAGCATCTATATATGGTTTTTTTACCATTAATGGTGTTTCAAGTATATCTGTACCATTATAAGATACAACAAGTCTGCCCCTGACATCATTTTCAATTTTATCATAGAATTCACTTCTTACAGCAAATTCATCATGACTGATAAATGATCTGATATATATACATTTGCTATTATCATAATAATACTGAATATCCTGATGCTCGAGATCATTATAAAAATTAGTCAATATATCTGAGTCCTCAGGTACCTGGAATTTATATTCAGAATCAATAAACGGCTTGTAAAGCACATACTTATCAAAACAGAATTCATCAAGCTTTATTGTATCTAAGTAAGACTCAGTGGTTGGATTACATTTCATTACAACTGTAACAAGACGCTTTCCGTCTTTTTCTGCAAAGGAAATAAGTGTAGCATCTGCATCAAGTGTATATCCGGTCTTTCCGCCGGTACAGTACTGATAATAATACTCGCCATTACCACTATATATAAGCCTGTTCTCCTGCCACAAAGGTCTCTCAACATTTAGATTGGTTTCAGGAATTGTATAGCTCTGTGATGAAATAAGCTTTTTAAACTCAGGATATTGGTAAGCTGCCTTACCTATAAGAGCCATATCATAACAGGTTGTATAATGATCTGAATTATGCAGACCATTAGGATTAACAAAATGTGAATCAGTGCAGCCTAGGCTACGAGCTGTCTTATTCATAAGCTCTGCAAACTGATCTGATGATCCGGATATGTAATCAGCTATGGCAAGTGCACACTCATTACCGGAATTAAGCATCATTCCATAAAGTGCATCCTTTAAGGTAAGCTGTTCACCGGCCTGAAGTCCGATAGCAGAGCTTCCTTCTTCGACCTGGCTCATATCTGATTCTGAAACTGTAATAATATCATTTACATTTCCGTTTTCAATGGCAAGTAAACAAGTAAGAACCTTTGTAATACTTGCAGGGTACATCGTCTGATGTGCTGACTTTTCATATAGAACATCTCCGGTATCAAGGTCCATTACAATTGCAGCCTGAGCATTTATAACGGGTGCATCCGCAGGTATATAACCGGCATCCGTTGTTGTTGCATTTCCAATTATATCATTTGCAGAAGGATATGTACTGCTCTGAGTATTATCCTGATCTCTAAGGCCTTTTGCGAATGAACTATCTATACCGATTGTATTTATTAAAATTATAAATATTAAAATTACGGATATTAGTTTCTTCATATATATATGTAAAATAATCTTTCTATAGAATCCTTCGTACATTATCATACAAAACGCTGAAAATCTCAAGTTTTTTGGTTTTGCAATTTGAGTTGCTTTTGTATATACTACAAAAAGACGAAAGATAAGGAGATAATTATGAGACTCAGAAATATACCCGGTTCAAGAGAGGCAATTGCAGAAAGCGAATTTGTTATTCATGACGAGGAGTCATGTAAGGGAAAATGGAGAGAAATATTCGGAAATGATAACCCTGTCTATATAGAAATAGGAATGGGCAAGGGTACATTTATAATGGAATGTGCCAGAAGAAATCCTGATATAAACTATATAGGAATAGAGAAGTATTCAAGTGTTTTACTCAGGGCTCTTGAAAAAAGAGAGCAGGAGCCTGATCTGAAGAATCTCTATTTTATAAGAATGGAAGCAGAATATATCGAAAATGTATTTGAAAAGGATGAGGTAGATAGTATTTATCTGAACTTCAGCGACCCTTGGCCAAAGGACAGAAATGCTAAAAGAAGACTTACCTCAGACAGATTTCTTAAGAGATATACAGGTGTTCTTAAAAAGGATGGAGTAATAACCTTTAAAACTGACAACATAGATCTGTTTGATTTTTCTGTTGAAACAGCTAAGGAATGCGGCTGGGAAATACTTGCGGAAACAAGAGACCTTCATCATTCAGAATATAATGAAGGAAATATAATGACCGAGTACGAGAAAAAATTCTCAGGACTCGGCCACAAAATAAACATGATGAAAATTAAACAACCATCATAAACAACTATCATAATACATATATAAATATATAAACATATAAATATAAAAATATATAAATATATAAACCTATAAATCCAAAATCTTATAAATGTATAATAATGTTATTACTGTTAAAAGCATTAAAGTAGTTAATCGACTTAGCTCTTTGAGTAACTATTCTTATTCCAAAGCTTGCAAATGGATCCTTCGGATTATTATGAATATTGTAATAAGCGGTTGGATCAAACTGAGCACAGTAATCGCGAAGTATTAAACATATTTCACCATTATCGGCAGAGAGACGGTAGTCAACAAATGCTCCGTCTTTTTTTCGTGCTTTTCCGTGCTGCAGTATATTTCCCGCCATTTCCTCCACAAAGAGTGCCATATACTTTGCTTTTCCCTTTTCACAGCCATGTTCTATACAAAAGCTTTCAGCACGCTTACTCTCAGAAACTAATTCCTTAACTGTACGTATACATGCATAGATATTATCATTATTATCTCCACCAAAATTATCCGGCAGATACATATAATCTTCGATTTTTTTCGGTATATGACGACAGTGGATAGTAATCATTATAAATATAAATATAACAAGTATCAGCTTACCAACTGCGATTGAAGCAAGTACACCCTTTGAACCAAAGAAATGTCCGAGAACAAATGCAGTAGCTACAGGAATAAGTAAACGCTCAACTACATTTAACAGGTTTACTAGCTTTCTGTTTTGGATACCCTGAAGATAATGCTGGAAAACAACAGTTGTTGCATCAAGTACAAGACTAAGTGCCATACAACGAATACTAAATATCGAAAGTGCTATAACATCGGGATTATCCGAATAAAGTCTTGCTATAAGACCTGCTACAATAAACAGTGTAGCTCCAACAACACTCGACATTATAATAGTAAACTTCATCGAGTAACCAAACAGTCTTTTAAGTCCTTTTTTATCATTTACTCCGAAATATATACCGGTCATAGAAAGCAGTGCTTTTCCGATTCCCATACCAATACAGAACATCAGGGTATTCAGGTCATTCTGCGTAGCTCTGGCAGCAACAGCAGAAGTAGCAATAGCGACACTTAAGTTGATTCTACTTACAAAAAGATCTCTAAGAATAGTAGCAAGTCTATTTATAAAAGTAGGAGAACCGGCCTTACCGATATCAAATATAAATTTCTTTTTTACACTTGAAAACGAGAGTTTAAAATAATTATTCTTTTTAGCAAAATGTATAAGCACCGTAAGCAGCTGCATAAAAAATGCTATCGATGTTGCAACACCCATTCCGAAAACTCCGCCATGGAAAACAAAAGCATTTATCAGATCACCAATTATATCAGAAAAGCAGAGCACAAGTGCAGAGATGGTAAACAGGCTCTTATCATTATCCATTACAATAAATGGACCTAGTATCTGAATAAGAATCATTGCAGGTATTCCAAGCATATATCCATGAAGATAATTCATCATATCAGAATAAAATTCAGGATGTGTATCCGTGGAAACACCACATATCTTAAATAAAAGATCCGGAATAGCGATACATGCAATAATAAAAACTGCTGAAATAATAAGACCTAATATTATGGTTATAGTAAAAATACCATTTGCTTCTTTTTTATTACCGTTACCAACAAATCCGGAACATACAACCTGACTACCTGTTGAAAGAAATGCACCAAACAGGATGATCACACCAACAAAAGGAATAAGAAGTGAAATAGCAGAGAACGCATCCTCACCAAGACATCTGCTTGTGATAATTCCATCTATAATATTTGCAACCACTCCTGCAAGCTGAGTAAAAATCATTACAATAGCAGCTGAAAAAAACATACTGGATATGACATCTCTATTCTTTTTTTCTCTTTTACTGAGTGTTTCTTCCATTTTGTTTAACCTCTTTTTTTAAAAAAGGTTCCATCTAAAAACGATGGAACCCTTTAAAAGACTTATTATCTGCCATTTCTCTTTGGATAAATAACAACCTTACGGTATGGTTCTTCACCCTCAGACTTTGTTGAAACAAACTTATCTGACTGAAGAGTAGAATGTATAATTCTTCTCTCATATGGATTCATTGGCTCAAGTGTAAATGGTCTTCTTGATTTCTTTACTTTGAATGCTATATTTCTTGCAAGATTCTCAAGAGTTTCTCTACGTCTTTCTCTGTAGTTTTCTGTATCAAGCTTAACTCTGATATAAACCTCAGACTTCTTATTTACAAATAAGCTTACAAGATACTGAAGAGAATCAAGTGTCTGACCACGCTTACCAATGATGATTCCCATTTCAGGTCCTTCAACATCAACACTCATTGTTCTTGAAACCTTATCAAGTGTTATATCTATAGTAGATTCAAGCTCCATTGCATCAAAGATCTTCTTTAAATAATCCTTTGTCTCATCAATGATTGAATCATCTATGTTTGCAGGCTCAGCAGGAACTTCTTCCTTTTCCTCTGCCTTACTATAGTCAACATCTGTGTTTGTTTCTTCGTTAACTGTTTCTTTTACTTCTTCTTTTTTGTCATCTTCAGGCTTCTTAGCAGCTGGCTTAGCGGCTTTCTTTCCTGTACGAGAAGGCTTCTTAACTGTTGAAAGGATATCATCTATCTCATCCTTTACTTCCTTTTTAGCTCTTGCCTTTATTACAGCAGGCTTAGCGCCTATTCCTAAAAATCCGCTTGTTCCTTTATTTACTACCTCTATTTCAAGCTCTGAACTGGCAATTCCAAGAGTCATGGCTGCTTCGACGATAGCGTCTTCAACAGTCTTTCCTGAAAATTCTCTAAAATCCATTAATCATCTACCCCCGTATCATTGAAGCGCTTCACTGCATTTGCCTTATCAGCAAGTGAGCCCTTCTTAGGTTTTCTTTCTTCTGTTGCCTCCGGCTCATAATTTCTAAGGTTCATATTTCCATACTTATTAAGACCTCTGTTATTAGAAACATTTGATGAACCACTGCCTGAGTCACCCTCAGCACCGGCACCATATAGCCTTTCAGTAAGCGAAACCTTACCCTTAGCTTTCCTCTTTGCTATCTTTACAGCTGCCTTAGCCTGCTGCTTTTCAATAATTGCATCCATATCAGCATGATCATAGTAAACGTTTGTAAGTACTGTGATAAGGAAGCTTACAAATGCAGAAGTTGCCCAGTAAATACCAAGACCTGCAGGTGAAATAGCTGTGATGAAGAATGAGAAGATAGGCATGATATACATAGTCTTTCTCATAGTTCTCATCTGAGCATCCTGCTGAGGATCTCCTGTTTCTTGCATAGGAGTAACCTTCATAGCAAGGAACTGGCATAAAAATGCAACTATAGGAATTATCAGGGCAATTGAAAGCTTAAGTCCAGGTGCCTCTGATAAGTTAATTCCAAAGAAGAAATGATTTACATTGCTAATACTCTGAGACTTCTCAGAAATAAGATTTGCAACTTCAGGACTTGATGAAAACTTTTGTCCAAGTTTTGTAAGCTGATCAGTATTACACTTATAAAGAACATCAATTATGTAATTAAGACCGGCTTTACCAGTACCTGAAGTAGCGCTTGTAGCAGATGCAAACTCAACTGCCTTTGTTGTAAGTCTGAGCTTCTGTTCTGTAGCAAACTGAGAAATCACACTACTTGAATTAGCTGAATTAAAAATTGCAATTGCAATAGGTTTAAAAAGTTCCCTAACTCTGAACACATAAGCAGGAACATTTTGAATAACGTTGTAGAGACCGATAAATACAGGTAACTGAATAAGTGCGGTAAGGCAACCCTGTGACATCTTTATTCCGTACTTCTCCTGAAGCTCACGAGTCTCTCTCTGCTGGGCAATCATAGACTGCTGGTCTCTTTTACCCTTATACTTTTTAGTAATCTTGTTAAATTCAGGTCTTAAATGCTGCTGAATCTTTGAAGATTTAGTTGTTTTAAGGTTGAATGGGAAAAGAATAAGTCTGACAAATATTGTAAATAAAACAATACTCAGGGCTATCGACTCAACTCCCATAGCAAAAAACAAATTATAGATAGCATTAAAAATAGTACCAAGTAACCAGGTTATTGGTCCCATGATAATGCCTGTTGCCTGAGTTAAAATCATTGCTATCTCCTTTATGGAACAGGATCATATCCACCCTTATTAAAAGGATTGCACCTTAAAATTCTCCAAATAGTGAGACGTGTTCCCTTGAAAAATCCATACTTTTCGTATGCCTCGATTGCATACTCCGAACAGGTAGGATAAAAAATACATGTTCCATGTCTTTTAAGGTGTGAAATATGTTTTCTGTAAAATCTGATAATAGCTATGCATACTTTTTTCATAACATACCACATAATAAACAGGCAGACTATCTACCTATTTATACGAAAAAATACTATTTAAGGATTTTGTGAAGCTTACACAGATGCAGAAAAGCACTTTCAATATCTCTAAAGCCTTTTCCTTTAGCTGTATTACGTGCTACTACAACTATATTATAGCCATCCTTCAGCTTATCCTTATTCAATCTGTAGCTTTCTCTTATAAGACGAGTTATTCTGTGTCTTATTACACTATTACCGACCTTTTTACTCACAGAGATTCCAATTCTACTGTACATCTGGTCCGTATGTAGGATGTACATCACTAAATATTTATTCGCCAACGATTCTTTGTGGTTATACACCTCGGCGTACTCTGATGAGTTTTTTAATGAATTAATACTTTTCATTGAGTTACTGATTAAACAGTGAGAGATTTTCTACCCTTTGCACGTCTGGCAGAAATAACCTTACGTCCATTAGCTGTGCTCATTCTCTTTCTGAATCCATGAACCTTAGATCTCTGTCTTTTCTTTGGCTGAAATGTCATCTTCATAATTTTTCTTTCCTTTCTTAATATGATATTTTTGCCCATAGTTTTTATTCACAATCCTTGTGAATAGGGCAAAGCTATAATATTATATTTTTTCGCTATAAAAAAGTCAAGTAAATTAATAATAATGTATATTTTAAATAATCAGAAAAATGTATATATAATAGTAGATTTATCAAAAATTAATTTAAGTGTTAACATAATTTATCAACATTTTGTTATTAAACTGTTGATAACTCGTTATTATTGTTGTTAATTCATTGTTATTTAATCCAAAAAATGGCTAAAATCAAAGCTGATTTAATAATATAAAGTATTAACAATTGCAGTTATTTTATTTACATAAATTGATTTTAAGCAACATTTACACTCTTCTTTAAACTTGTTTATTATGCCTTTTTGTAGTAGAATATAGAGGTGCAAATTTGCCCTTTAGAAAGGTTATGGAACTAGAAAAATGAAAGAACAGATAATAAATAACTGGGATTCTATACTCAATATTCTTGAAAAACATTACGATGTTTCTAATATCATAATTGAGACTTGGATAAGACCTCTCAGCATTTATGATATCAATGATAAAACTATATATTTCTATGTTGATGAAAAAAGAGGAAAGCACGGAGTAGACTATCTTCATAATAAAGGCTACGATATGTTCCTTCTTTCATCTATTAGAGAATTCTTTAATGATCCTGAAATAGAAGTAGTAATTGATGAAAAGTACAAATTCGTTGTCGGTAATGGTGAGGATGGAAACTTCGCAGGTGAAAACCTGGAGGATAATCCATACAGTGCTGACTATTATCAGGCAGTAAAGAAGAGCAACCTTGATCCTATGTATACATTTGAAAACTTTGTCATAGGTGAAAGTAACAGGCATGCTTATGCTACCTGTACAGCTGTTGCTGATCTTCCAAGTCAGGACGCACTTAATCCACTATTCCTTTATGGTGGATCAGGTCTTGGAAAAACACATCTTATACAATCAATAGCACATTTTATATTGCAGCATAATCCGGGAGTGAACGTTCTTTATGTATCATCAGAGAAATTCACTAACGATATTATTACTGCGATTCAGAATAATAAAACAGAGGAGTTCCGTCAGAAATACCGTCAGGTAGATGTTCTTATTATTGATGATATTCAGGAAATAATAGGAAAAGAAAGAACTCAGCAAGAATTCTTCAATACATTTAACTTCTTATATGAAGAGAAAAAACAGATAATCATATCTTCAGATAGGCCACCAAAGGAAATGAAGCATCTCGAAGAAAGACTTCGTTCCAGATTTGAATGGGGTGTTCCTATTGATATCCATGCGCCTGATTTCGAAACACGTATGGCTATCCTTAAGAACAAGGCTGAGAAGCTGAAAATGGACTATCTTCCGGAATATGTATTTATTTATATAGCTGAGAATGTTTATTCAAATGTAAGACAGCTCGAAGGAGCTCTTAATACACTTAGCGTATATATACGTATTAATAATGAAGATATAAGACAGATCATAAGAAACAACAAAGCCGATGATGAAGAAAGCAAGAAGTTCATCATGGATATAGTTAAGGATGCTCTAAGCGGCATAATATCTGATGAATCTGATGTAAGTATCACACCTGAAAAGATATTATCAACAGTTTCTGAACATTTTAATGTTAGTATTAACGACATACAATCAACAAAAAGAAGCAAGGATATAGCTATCGCAAGGCAGATAGTTATGTATCTATGCCGCACAAATACTGACAAAAGCCTCTCTGCTATTGGAGAAACAGTAGGTGGAAAGGACCATGCAACAGTTTATAGTGGAATAAAAAGAATAGAAGACAAAATGAAGAAGGATCCGCAGTTTGAATCCTCCATCAATGTCATTATAAACAAGCTTAATCCACAATAATAGAAAGTAATAAAACACTTATAAGAACCTTTATTAACATCTGCAAATCAAGTAATTATAAGGGTTTGAAGGCTGTTTCAACATATCAACAGCTACTACTATTACTATAACTAATTATATATATATCTTAACTTAGAAAAAGGCACCTGAAAGGAGTTTTTAGTAAAATGAGAATCAAATGTAAGAAAAGTACATTACTTTCCGGAATTAGTACAGTTCAAAAGGCAGTATCAAATAAGACTACTAAGCCAATTCTTGAATGTATACTTCTTGAAGCAAGAAATGGAGAGCTTAAGCTTACTGCTAATAATCTGAATCTCGGAATAGAAACATTTATAGAATGTACTATTCTTGAAGAAGGAATAATCGCACTTAATGCAAAGCTTTTCTCTGATATCATCAGAAAGCTTCAGGACAGCGATATAGATATAGAAACAAATTCTGATTACAAAACAACTATTATATGTGAGAAATCAAGATTTGATATTCCTTGCTGGTCAGGTGAGGACTTCCCTGAGCTTCTTGCAGTTAATAAAGAAAAATCAGTTGTTATTTCCAAAATAGGTCTTAAGGATGTTATAAGACAGACAATTTTCTCAGTTTCAGATAATGAGAATTCAAAGCTTATGAGTGGTGAGCTTTTTGAAGTAAAGGATAATGTTCTTTCAGTTGTTTCTCTTGATGGACACAGAATATCTATGAGAAAGGTAAATCTTAAGGGAGATAATTCTGATGTTTCAGCTGTAGTTCCGGGAAAAACTCTCCAGGAGGTAAGCAAGATAATAAATGGTGATGAGGAAGAAGAGGTTACTATTTATTTTGCTGATAAGAATATAAGCTTTGAGTTCAATAAGACAAGAGTCGTATCCAGACTTATTGAAGGTGAATATTTCAAGATAGCTCATATGCTTTCAATGGATACATCACTTCTCGTTAAAGCAAACAGAAGCGAGCTTATGGGATGTATCGACAGAGCATCACTTCTTATTCAGGAAACAGATAAGAAGCCAATAATAGTAAGTGTTAAGAATGATAACAATCTCTATATAAGACTTGATACCAATATGGGATCAATCAAGGAAGAGATGGAAATAGAAAAAGACGGAAAGGAAATAGTTATAGGATTTAACCCGTCATTTATTATGGATGCACTTAGAGTAATAGATGATGATAAGGTAAATATATATATGAATGATTCAAAGAGTCCTTGTCTTATAAAGGATAATGAAGAAACATTTACATATATCATTCTTCCGATAAATATAAATCCTGATGCTTATTAAAATAAATGGAAGTTATTAAAATAAGAGAAGATGAAGAGTTTATAAAGCTCGGACAGGCTATGAAAAAAGCCGGTCTTGTTGGATCAGGCGTTGATGCAAAAATAATTATCCAGAACGGAAATGTAAAGGTAAACGGTGAGGTAGATACAAGAAGGGGAAAAAAGCTTTATGATGGTGATGTTTTTGAATATGAAGGCGTTACTATCAAAGTAGAGAAGTAAGATAGTCTTTAGAAAAAAGAAAGAAAACCTGTTATGTATGTAGACTCACTTGCACTAAAAAACTTCAGAAATTATGAAAAGCTGGAAATGCATTTCAGTGACCGTATCAATATTATTCACGGAGATAATGCACAGGGAAAGACCAATATACTTGAAGCTATCTATATAGCAGCAACAACAAAGTCTCATCGAGGATCAAAGGATAAGGATATAATTCATTTTGGTTGTGATGATTCTCATATAAGACTTAATCTCAGTAAAAGAGATGTTGGTCATCGTATAGATATGCATCTGAGAAGGGCAAAGCCTAAGGGTGCAGCTGTTGATGGTATTCCGATAAGAAGGTCAACAGAGCTTTTTGGACTTATCAACATAATTATATTTTCACCGGAGGATCTTTCGGTTATAAAAAATGGTCCGGGTGAAAGAAGAAGATTTATGGATATGGAAATATGTCAGATAAGTCGTATATATTACAGTAGTCTTCTTAAATTCAATAAGATACTGGATCAGAGAAATAATTTACTGAAGCAGATATATTTTAAACCTGAAATAAAGGATACTCTTGATATATGGGATGAGCAGCTGGTTGATGCAGGAAAGTCGATAATTAAAGAACGACGCAATTTTGTATCAATGATGAATGATATCATTAAGGATATACATGAGAATCTTTCTTCGGGAAAAGAAAAAATAGAAATAGTTTACGAACCAAATGTTGATGAAGATAGCTTCCTTAAGACCTTAAAGGAAAAAAGGAAAATTGATCTAAAGAACAGCGTAACAATGACCGGTCCTCAAAGAGATGATCTGGGAGTCTTTATAAATGATAAGGATGTCAGAGTATATGGATCTCAGGGACAGCAGAGAACAGCAGCACTTTCACTGAAGCTTGCTGAAATAGAAATAGTAAAAAAAATAATAAATGATAATCCGATACTTCTTCTTGATGATGTTATGTCAGAGCTGGATTCACAGAGAAGAGATGCACTTCTAAGTACAATGAATGATATCCAGACGATAATAACATGTACAGGATATGATGATTTTATCAGACAAAGAATAAGTGTTGATAAGATATACAAAATAAGTAATGGAAAAATAGTTTGATTAATAATAGTTCTACCAAGGAGGAAACGATGGAAGAACAAAACAAGAATACAGAACAGATACAGGATTACGGGGCAGATCAGATACAGATTCTTGAAGGTCTTGAGGCAGTAAGAAAAAGACCCGGAATGTATATAGGTAGTACTTCTACAAGAGGTCTTCATCATCTTGTTTATGAGATAGTTGATAACTCAGTAGATGAGGCACTTGCCGGATACTGTTCTGAGATTCAGGTTTTCATTAACGAGGATAATTCAATAACTGTTATAGATAACGGTCGAGGCATACCTGTAGGAATACAGGAAAAAGCAGGAAGACCGGCAGTTGAGGTTGTATTTACTGTGCTTCATGCCGGAGGAAAATTCGGTGGTGGAGGATATAAGGTTTCAGGAGGACTTCATGGTGTAGGTTCTTCTGTTGTTAATGCTCTTTCAGACTGGCTTGAGGTAGAGGTTTCAAGAGAAGGAAAGATACATCAGCAAAGATATGAAAGAGGAAATATCTGTTATGATCTGAGAGTTATCGGAGATACAGATAAGACCGGAACAAAGGTTACATTTAAACCAGATGCAACAATTTTTGATGATGTTATATATGATTATGATACTCTCAGAATAAGACTTCGTGAGACAGCATTTCTTACAAAGGGTCTAAGTATAACACTTACTGATCTGAGAAAGCCTGAGAAGAAGGAAGATGAAACAGATGAGGAGTTTGCTGAAAGATCAGAAAACTGGGAGCCTAAGTCTGAAAACTTCCACTATGAGGGTGGTATAAAGGAATTTGTTCAGTATCTGAACAGACATAAGACCACGATATATGACAAGGTCATTTATTGTGAAGGAGTAAAAGAGGATATATATGTTGAAGTAGCTCTTCAGCATAATAATTCATATAACGAAATGGTTTATAGCTTTGTTAATAATATCGTTACACCTGAAGGTGGTATGCACCTGACAGGTTTCAGATCTGCTATGACCAAGGTTTTCAATGACTATGCACGTCAGAATAAGCTACTTAAGGAAAAGGATGACAATCTTTCAGGAGAGGATCTTCGTGAAGGACTTACTGCAATAATAAGTGTTAAAATTGAGGACCCTCAGTTCGAGGGACAGACAAAGCAGAAGCTGGGTAATGCTCCGGCAAGAACAGCTGTAGAATCACTTCTTAATGAACAGCTTGTTATTTTCCTTGAGCAGAATCCTGCAGTTGCAAAGGCAGTTATTGAAAAGGCTGTAAATGCTCAGAGAGCAAGAATAGCAGCAAGAAAAGCAAGAGATGCTTCAAGAAAGAGCTATCTTTCAGATGGAATGTCACTTCCGGGCAAGCTTGCAGACTGTTCTGATAAGAATCCAAAGAATTGTGAGATATATATAGTCGAGGGAGATTCCGCCGGTGGTTCTGCAAAGACCGCACGTAACAGAGCAACTCAGGCTATACTTCCACTTAGAGGAAAGATACTCAATGTCGAGAAGGCTCGTATAGATCATATCATGGAAAATAAAGAAATCCAGGCTATGATTACTGCTTTCGGAACAGGAATACATGAGAATTTTGATATAGAAAAGCTTCGTTATGACAAGATAATCATCATGACTGATGCCGACGTTGATGGAGCTCATATAGCAACACTGCTTCTTACATTTTTCTATAGATTTATGCCTGATCTTATTCGTCAGGGTCATGTATATCTGGCGCAGCCGCCACTTTACAGACTCGAGAAGAACAAGAAATTCTGGTATGCATATAGTGATGAAGAGCTGAATTCCATATTGGAAGAGGTTGGAAGAGACCAGAATAACAAGGTTCAGCGTTACAAAGGTCTTGGAGAAATGGATGCAGAACAGCTGTGGGATACAACAATGGATCCTGCAAAGAGAATACTTCTCAGAGTTTCAATGGATGGAGAAGATGAATCAGAGGTTGATCTGACATTTAACGTTCTTATGGGCGATAACGTAGAGCCACGTAAGAAGTTTATTGAAGAAAATGCAAAATTTGTTAAAAACTTAGATATATAAGAATTACTATTCAAAGGAGACCAAAAAATGTCTGACGACAACATTTTTGATAAACCTCATGATGAAGTGAAAGAGGTTGACCTTAAAAAAACAATGGAGAATTCTTATATCGACTACGCTATGTCGGTTATTGCTGCTCGTGCTTTGCCGGATGTCAGAGACGGACTTAAGCCGGTTCAGAGAAGAATTCTTTACTCAATGATAGAACTTAATAACGGACCTGATAAGCCGCATCGTAAGTGTGCCCGTATAGTCGGAGACACAATGGGTAAGTATCATCCACATGGTGATAGCTCTATCTATGATGCACTTGTTAAGCTCGCTCAGGAATGGAATACACGTTATCCTCTTGTTGACGGCCATGGAAACTTTGGTTCTATGGATGGTGATGGTGCAGCTGCGATGCGATACACAGAGGCACGTCTTACAAAAATCTCCATGGAGATGCTTGCTGATATCAATAAGGATACAGTTGATTTTACTCCAAACTTTGACGAGACAGAGAAGGAGCCGGTAGTTCTTCCATCAAGATATCCGAACCTTCTTGTAAATGGTACATCAGGAATTGCCGTAGGTATGGCAACCAATATACCTCCTCACAATTTAAGAGAGGTTACTGATGCAGCGGTAAAAATAATCAATAACAGAATCGATGAGGACAGAGACACAACTATCGAGGAAGTAATGGAGATAGTTAAGGGTCCTGATTTCCCTACGGGTGCAGAGATACTCGGAAGAAGAGGAATAGAGGAAGCATACAGAACAGGTCGTGGTAAGATCAGAGTCAGAGCCGTATCTGAGATCGAGCCAATGGCAAAGGGTAAGCAAAGAATAGTTATAACTGAGCTTCCATACATGGTAAACAAGGCTCTTCTTATTCAGAAAATAGCAGATCTTGTTAAGAACAAGAGAGTAGATGGAATCACAGATCTTCGCGATGAGTCATCACGTGAAGGAATGAGAATTGTAATAGAGCTTCGTCATGACGTAAATGCGAATCTCCTTTTAAACAATCTTTATAAACATACACAGCTGGAAGATACATTTGGCGTAAATATGCTTGCACTTGTTGATAAGCAGCCAAAGGTTCTCTCACTTCTTGATATGCTTAAATATTACATAAAGCATCAGGAGGATGTCGTAACCAGAAGAACTAAGTTCGAGCTGGCTGCAGCAGAGAAGAGAGCACATATCGTTGAAGGACTGCTTATTGCTATTGATAACATCGATGAGGTTATCAAGATAATACGTGGTGCTGCAAATGTAAATGAAGCTAAGGTTAAGCTGATGGAGAGATTCCAGCTTACTGAAGCACAGGCTCAGGCGATTGTCGATATGAGACTTCGTGCACTTACAGGTCTCGAAAGAGATAAGCTGGAGGCTGAGTTTAAAGAGCTTCAGGAAAGAATTGCTTACCTTAAGAGTATTCTTGCTGATGAAAAAATGCTTCTCGGAGTTATAAGAGATGAGATGCAGATCATAGCAGATAAGTATGGCGATGACAGAAGAACAATGATCGGTCAGGCTGTTGATGGATTCACTGATGAGGATCTTATCGATGATGAACCGACAGTTCTTACTATGACAAACTTTGGATATATCAAGAGAATGTCTGTTGATAACTTCCATTCGCAGAACCGTGGAGGAAAGGGTATAAAGGGTATACAGACTATAGAGGATGACTTTATCGAGGATCTTCTTATGACTACAGCCCTTAACTATATACTGTTCTTCACGAATAAGGGTCGTGTATTCAAACTTCGTACTTATCAGATACCTGAGGCAGGAAGAACTGCAAGAGGTGTTGCAATGGTCAATCTTCTTTCACTTGAAGGAGATGAGCATGTATCTGCAGTTGTTCCGATCAGAGAGTTCAGCGAGAATAAGTATTTCATCATGGTTACAAAGTCCGGTATGATCAAGAAGACACCGGAGATGGATTACAAGAATATCAGAAAGAATGGAATCATCGGAATCAATATCAAAGAGGATGATGAGCTGATAGAGGTTAAGACAACAGATAATACCAGAGATATCTTTATGGTATCAAAGAATGGTATGTGTATAAGATTCAGAGACACTGATATCCGAAGCACCGGAAGAAACTCAATGGGTGTAAGAGGTATGAACCTTGACCATGAGGATGAGGTAATCGGAATGCAGATGAATACCCAGGGCGAGAAGCTTCTCGTTGTTACCGAAAAGGGTATGGGTAAGAAGACTGCTATCGGAGAGTTCACACTTCAGAGAAGAGGTGGAAAGGGTCTCAAGTGCTACAAGATAACAGAAAAGACCGGTAAGGTTGTAGGTGTTAAGGCTGTTAATGAGGATCATGAGGTTATGATGATCACTACAGAGGGAATCATCATTCAGCTGAGATGTGATGAGATATCAACCTATGGAAGAATAACCTCCGGTGTTAAGCTCATTAACCTTAAGAATGGAGTCACAGTAGCTAAGCTTGCAAAGGTAAGACAGACCGACAAGGCTGAGACTGTAGATGGTGAAGTTGTTGAGTTAGGCGACGGTGAGAAAACAGAAGCTCAGGCTGAGTCTGAGGAAAAGACCGAAGCTGAAGAAAGTAGTACAGAAGGTAATAATACGGAAGATAAAAATACAGAAGAGTAAGAGGTACTTATATGGATGATATAAGGGACAATATCAAATCTCTGTCAAATACAGGAACTTTGGAAAATATTCTTATTGCGATAGCATACTGGCTGTTAGTTGTCGTTATTATTC
>CACYJP010000012.1 GCA_902774725.1 uncultured Lachnospiraceae bacterium | reverse complement strand
ATCTACAAAGCAATCTAAGGTCTTAACTATTTCTTCAATAATTCTAAGAATTTTTTTTTTAAAACAAAGTTTAGATAATGATTCATTTACATATCTATTGCAAAATCCTGGATTTTTTATTGTATTATATTTATTATTTTCATATTCTGTAATTATTTTCATTTGAAAATTATTAAATTCTTTTTCTAGTTGGTTCCAATCTTTATCTTCCTTTTTAAGCTTATATGAAAAAATACCCCATTGTTCTTCAATTGAATCTAAATATATTTTATTATCTTCTTCTCTTAATTCTTTTAATTCTTTTTTTAGATTTATCATATTAACATAATTATTAAATAATTTATCCTCATTTCCAACTTTATTTATATTTTTTATTAAAACTTTAAATAAATCTTTTGTTCTATCTTCTCTTATTTTTCTTAAAAAATCTATAGTAAAATAATATATAAATTTTGTATATAATTGAAAATTATTTGTAAGACCATCTACTTGATTTAAATCAATATATTGTTTATAAAATTCTTTTAGTATATCATCTTGTATTATTTCTTGATAATTAATTACTAATTGCCAAGTTCCAGGTTGTCCTTGTCTTCCTGCTCTTCCATAATTTTGTTCTTCTACTCTTATATTATCAGGAATGAAGGTAATTATTACATGCAATCCACCATTATTAATTATATCTTTCGATAATTTTATATCAGTCCCTCTGCCAGATATATTAGTTGAAACAATAACTGAAAGAAGAAGACTTCTTGTGACCACCAGAAGAACTGCCCAGAGAATGATCGTAATTATCATTCTAAGTCCCATTGCCTTAGACGCTACATCAAGTCTCTCATTTTTCTGATAATCTCCGTAATAAACATCTTCAAATGCATCCGGAAGCTTAAAGAGACACATCCAGATAATTATCATGGTTTTATTACTTGAATAACCGTTTTTATTTGCAATAAAAAGAACATAAGCAGTTGAGATAACAGCCATGGCTATAGTACTTATAATTCTCGCCATCCTGTACTCTCTGAATTTATATTCTTTTTTTACATCTGAAACCTGGAAAAATCTAGTTCCATACTTACCTATAGAAAGAAATAGGTTACAATCAGTATTTCCCATAGTATATATTCCGGCTGCAACAAGTCCGACAGTACGATTCATTACCATCAGAAGTATGACCGATTGAAATGCAACCAGCATGCTTGCAACCATATTCCAGAACACGCCTGACTTCTCTATATTCTTACTCTGAGTCAGGAAACGCTTTAACAAAGTCATCTCATAGTCCTCGTTTTTTCTCTGTAGTCGTACCCCCACAACTACTTCTCGCAAGAAGAGCCTAAAGCTAATCTCACCCAAAACCTCAAAATCTTCACTCTCCCAAAGAGCTTAAATATAACTCTATTCTAAAGAATCAAAACCTATTCAACAGGCTTGATATACATATTTGCCTTCAGCTCTTCCTCAGGAAGGAATGGAGCCAGATCCTCGAGCGGAGGACTTACAAGAGTTCCATCAGCAAGTCTCTTGGTAGAAGACTTTGGTTCAAAGAACTGAGTTGTTGTTACAAATATCTCACAGAAAACAGGTCCCTCTGTACTCAGGGTTTCATCTACTGCTTTCTTCATTTCATCATTAGTATGCGCTGATATATACTTCATTCCAAACGCAGGAATCAGCTTGCTGAAATCAGGGAACGAGAGGTCACTACTCTCAGGTCCGATTCCAACCTTGGTATGATGACCAAACAGATTGGTCTGTGTCTGTCTGATCGAATGATAGCCTTCATTGTTTATCATAAATATCTTCATCGGAAGCTTATTTGTGATAATCGTCTGAAGCTCCTGAAGATTCATCATAATACTTCCGTCGCCCTCAAGACATATTGTGTCCTTATAATCATTTGCCACACAGGCACCGATTGCAGCAGGGAGTCCATAGCCCATACTGGCAATGGCATTATTGTTAAAGAATCTTGTTCCCTTTTTAATGAACCAGGTCTGATGTCCCGCAACGCAACATGTACCATTACTTGTTACTGTAAGCGAACCCTCAGGGAGGCTTCTGCTTATATAATCAAACGATGCATAAGCATTGGCAAAATCATTTGATTCATTCCAGTGCTTTTCCATGCATACCGGATATTTTTCTTTCCACTCCTGACACTGCTTAACCCAATCAGGGATCGTAGCAAGCCATTTTGTTGTCACACCATTATCAGCCGGCTCCGCGCCGCTTTCATCAGAACCATTCCTTGAATCAATTTCCTTCTCAAACTTCTCAAGAAAATCCTTTGCATCAGCATGAACAGGCATCTCAACATGAATAGTTTTTTTCTTAAGCTCAGCTGCGTCAACATCTACCATAATAACCTCAGCTTCTCTTGCCCAGGTACTGAAGTTATAACCAACAACTCTGATAGGAAGTCTATTTCCGATAGCAAGAACAAGGTCAGCATTCTGAACAGCAAAGTTACCCGGTCTGTCACCCATATTTCCACCACGTCCGCAGTAAAGAGGATGCTCGGTTTCAATTAAATCGATTGCATCCCAGTAGGTACATACAGGCACGCCAAGCTTATCAACCACTTCGCGAAATGTATCATAGCCGCCTGAAAGTCTTATACCATTTCCTGCGTATATAACCGGACGTTTTGCGGCAAGCACCTTATCCAGAACAGTCTTAACCGTCTCCTCTGAAACAGGTCCCGGAAGTGCCTCCATATCCTTCTTCTCATCCTCAGAACCAAAATATCCAGGATAGAGATCATCTGTCTCAATTATCATACCCTGATAATTCACCGGAACATCCAGCCACACCGGACCGGGTCTGCCTGTTGTCGCAAGCTTGAGTGCTTTTTCAAGAGCATACTTAATAGTAAGGGGATCTTCTATCATTGCACTGTATTTACACATACAGTCAATACTCTTTGTGATATCAAACTCCTGATCACCTACAGCTCTAAGCGGCGCACCATCAGTAAACTGTTCATTGTATCTGGCTGTTGTATCATATCTGACCTGACCCGACACAACAAACATAGGAATAGAATCAAGCCATCCACCTACAACACCTGTAATAGCATTGGTTCCTCCGGGACCGGTTGTTACACAAAGAAGCGCCGGCTTATTATTTAGTCTTGCGTAAGCCTCTGCAGCTATAGCACTTCCCTGCTCATGATGATTGTAGGTGCTATGAAGTCCTTCCTTATGACCAAAGGCATCATTCAGATGCATAGCTCCTCCACCTACTACAGTGAAGCACTCTGTTATTCCATTATTTACAACAAAATCTGCTATATAATCAGCAAGTCTTATTTTCATATCTAATCCCCTCGTACAATCAATAATTATCAATAAACTAAGCACTAAAACGCACTTCTAAACATTCTAACATAAAAGTGCAAACTTTTAAAGAAAATCAAATGTAAGCTGGCTCGTCTTCGGCATATCTCCCAGGATTCCAAGCTCGGCCATTTTTTCAACAACGGTACTTGATATCTTTGCTCGGTCTCTGAGCTCCTGCTGTGAAAGGAATTTACCTCCCTTGGCAGCCTCTTCCATCTGAACTGCTGCAGTCTCACCCATCTTGTCGATGGAGAGAAAACTTGGCATGATCTTGCCATCAACTATCTGGAACGCCTTCGCCTTCGCCCTGTATATATCAAGCGGTTCAAACTCAAAGCCTCTTGCATACATTTCCTTGACTATCTTCATATCCTTGAGGAGTCCCTTTTCAGTAGCAGACATCTTGTTCTTATCCATGGCCTTGTACTGTTCCATGACCATATCTAGATGTTCTTCACCCTGACACATCTTTTCAAAGGAGAAATCATCTGCTCTGATACTGAAGTAGGCTGCGTAATAAGCAAGTGGATAATATATCTTGTAATAAGCCACTCTCCAGGACATCATTACATAGGCTACCGCGTGCGCCTTAGGGAACATGTACTTGATCTGCTCACAGCTCCAGATATACCAGTCCTGTACGCCGTGGGCTTCCATCTTCTGTTTGAAGTCAGGCCACTCAGCACATTTGCCCTTAGCGACCATTCCCTTACGAACTCTTTCCATGATTGTAAATGCATCACCGGATTCGAGTCCCTGGTTGATCAGATATACCATGATATCATCTCGACAACAGATTGCACTGGACAGCTTACACTTTCCTTCCTGAATAAGCTTCTGTGCGTTGCCAAGCCAAACGTCTGTTCCGTGTGAAAGACCTGCGATTCGTACAAGATCCGAAAAGCTCTGAGGATCTGCATCTATAAGCATCTGCATAGCAAATTCAGTTCCGAATTCCGGAACGCCCAGACAACCAAGCGGGATTCCATCTATATCTTCAGGTTTGATTCCAAGTGGCTCTGTACTCTTAAAGAGCTGCATAACCTTTGGATCATCAAAAGGAATTGTTTTTACATTTACTCCTGTCAGATCCTCCAGACGTCTGATCATTGTAGGATCATCGTGACCAAGAATATCAAACTTCAGAAGGTTATGATCGATTGAATGATACTCGAAATGTGTTGTTATGATATCTACAGTCTGATCATTTGCCGGTCTCTGTACCGGTGTGAAGCTGTATATTTCTTCGTCGTCAGGAGTAACAATGATTCCACCCGGATGCTGACCCGTAGTCCTCTTAACATCAATACAGCCACGTGATAGTCTCTCCATCTCAGGCCAGCTCTTATCAAGTCCTCTGTATTTACAATAATCGATTGCATACTGCATAGCTGTTTTTTCAGCCACCGTACCAACTGTTCCTGCCTTGAAGGAATGGTCTTTTCCGAATATCTCACCTACATACGCATGAGCTCTCGGCTGATACTCTCCTGAGAAGTTAAGGTCAATATCCGGCTCCTTATCTCCCTTAAATCCAAGGAAGGTTTCAAACGGTATATCATGTCCCTCTTTATTCAGTCTGTGTCCACACTTAGGGCAGACAGCATCAGGCATATCACAACCACATTCACCGGCATACTTCTTAACCCTGTCCGAATCAAACTCTGTATAGAAACAATTCGGGCATAGATAATGTGCCGGCAGCGGATTTACCTCTGTTATACCTGCCATGGTAGCGGCGAAGGATGATCCAACGGAGCCTCTGGAGCCTACCAGATATCCATCCTCGTTAGACTTCCAAACCAGCTTCTGTGCAACTATGTACATAACCGAGTAGCCATTTCCTATGATAGAATCCAGCTCCTTATCAAGTCTCTTCTGAACTATCTCAGGAGGTTCAGGTCCATACATCTCATGCATTTTGTCATAACATATGGTCCTGAGAATCTGATCTGAATTTTCAATTCTAGGAGGTGCTTTATCAGGGCGAACCGGTGATATCTTCTCACACCAGGAAGCAACAAGGTTTGTGTTAGTAACAACCACTTCATATGCCTTATCCTCACCCAGATATGAAAACTCCTCCAGCATCTCATCGGTAGTCTTGAAGTAAAGAGGTGGCTGAAGTTTCATTTCCTCCTTGATACAGTCAACATGTGTATCAATAAGCCCCAGCTTTTTCTTTTCTTCAATCTCAGCAAGAAGTTCTTCTCTCTTCTTTGCATTCATACGTTTGATGCGGGTACTGTCCAGAATAATAGCTCTAGATATAGCATCCTCAGGATCAAGAAAATGTACATCGCCTGTAGCACATACAGGCTTATCATACTTTTCTCCCAGCTCCACTATCTGTCGGTTGATCTCACGAAGATCATCCTCTGTATTTATTCTTTCCTGCCTCTCATCTTCAATAAGATAACGGTTATTTCCAACCGGCTGTATCTCAAGATAATCATAGAATCTTACAAGTCTCTCCAGTTCTTCCTCTTCCGCTCCATCTAGAATCGCAGAATAAAGAAGTCCTGACGAACATGCAGACCCAACTATAAGCCCTTCACGATATTTCTCAATAAGTGACATAGGAATTCTTGGTCTCTGATTCATTCCTATTCCACCGAAATAATTTAAGTGTGCTTCAGAAATAAGTCTATACAGATTTGTTCTACCGGTCTCATTCTTACAGAAGAGCATTCCGTGATAAGACTTTGCCTTCTTTATTGCATCAGGTGATGCTTTTCCCAACTTATTCAGATCATCTACCGTCTTTGCTCCGGACTCATTTATCATCTTCATAAGTCCGATGAAAATACCCGATGTTACCTCAGCATCATCACAGGCTCTGTGGTGATGTTTATTCTCAAGTCCAAAGTAGTGAGTCAGTCTGTCAAGATTATATTTACCCAGTTCCGGTAAGAAGATATAAGCCAGAGTCATGGTATCCAGAGCCGTAAAGTTATACTCCATTCCAAGTCTCTTTGCATTAACTCTGATAAATGTAGTATCGAACGTCGCGTTATGTGCCACAAGCATGGCCCCCTCGCAGAACTTAAAGAACCTCGGAAGGACCTTATCAATCGTATCAGCATCCTTGACCATGTTGTCATTGATGGAAGTAAGTTTTTCGATACTGTATGGTATAGGCTCCTCAGGGTTTACAAACTCTGAGAATCTGTCTATTACATTACCTGCTGTATCCAGACGTACTGCACCAATCTCTATGATCTTACAGAACTTAAACGAAAGACCTGTTGTCTCGATATCAAATACAACATATTCACTGTCAAGACTCTGACCATGACTGTTCATAACAAGAGTCTTGATATCATCAACAAAATAACCCTCAACTCCGTAAAGGATCTTGAAGTTATCCTTATCACCTGAGCAGTCCTTACTCTTAAAATAATGTTCAGCCTCAGTAAAGCCCTGAACCACTCCATGGTCAGTTATTGCAACGGCCGGATGTCCCCAGTCAAGGGCACGCTGAACAGCACCCTCTACAGGCGTTACAGCATCCATCTCACTGAATCTTGTGTGAAGATGAAGCTCAACTCTTTTCTCCTCTGCTGTATCCTTACGCTTCTCACGAAAATCAACAGTCTTTTTCACTCCATCGATCTTACTGAGCATAAGCTCCTTTGACCAGCTGTCCTTTTCAGGAACACCCTTCATAATTACAAAAGAGTTTTCCTTCATATCCTCCATAATAAGATCCAGGTCATCATTATTAACAAAAAGCTTAAAGCCAATAGTATCAGTGAAGTCGGTTATATATCCCTTCAGAATAGTTTTTTCATTCTTGATAGGTCTGGTTTCCATTCCAAATATCTGCCCTCTGACAGCAACAAAGTTTGGAAGCTCCTCGACTATCGAAGAAACAGGAACTATATCCGCTTCAACATTCTTTCCATAGAAGCAGTCAACATCATTATAGTTTTTCTTTCTGTAATCATCCGCAGTTGCCTTGTAGTCCTTCTTCTTGCTTGGCTCAGAAGGTGCCTTCTTCTGGACCATATCCGCTGTAATTAATACCTCGTTAGACTCAGCATCATAGGACTGAACCATCTTTTCCTCAAGCTCACGCTGTCTTTCCTGGAACTCATTTCTTGTGTAGCTCTCCTCTTCAAAGGATTCCTCTACTTCCTCTTCCTGCTCGGTTTCATTCTGAACCCGGATAAGCTTAACTACAGTATTAACACTCATTCCAAATCTATTGATAAAAAGCCTGTTGATGTACTTCTCTATCTCGCCCTTTTTGAGCTTCGACATAGTACCTTCTTCAATTTCGATATTAAATACATTATCCTGTATATCTATTTTTCCGCCCTTTACCAGCGTGTAAATAACGTAGCTCGAATCCCTCATCTCCTCAAGCATACTTTCCTTGTACACTCTATAGAGCTTCGCCAGATCATACTGGGCAGAAAGGATATATTTTTCTATTATTTTTACCTTGCTCTTCGAATATTCTCCAAACACAAAAAGACGGATGCTACCTTCCGCCTTTTTTATACTTTGTCTTGCAATCAAATGTCTGGATTCAATATAAACATAAAAGGTCTCAGTGCTTTTAACAAGCTGAACATTTGTAACATAGACATCATCAAAATACATGTCTATTGCCTTATCCAGCTTTATCCCCTGAAAAACCTCTTTAAACAGTTTTTCTCTCATTATCAAGCTCCTTCTTAAGCTCACTGAGAAGTGCGTCTTCCGGAACCTTTCTGAGTATCTCTCCGTGTCTGAAAATAAGTCCTACTCCATCTCCACCGGCTATACCGATATCAGCTTCTCTGGCCTCGCCGGGTCCGTTGACTGCACACCCCATGACAGCAACTTTGATATTTAAATCACTATATTCACTAATCAGTTTTTCCGTTTTTTCAGCAAGACCGATAAGGTCTATATGCGTTCTTCCGCAGGTAGGACATGAAACAAGAGATATACCTCCGGAACGAAGTCCAAGCGTCTTAAGAATAAGTTTTGCCGACCTCACCTCTTCTACAGGATCTCCGGTAAGTGATACCCTTATCGTATCACCTATTCCCTCATTCAAAATAATTCCCAGTCCTACAGACGATTTGATATTTCCACTCCAGAGCGTTCCTGACTCCGTGATACCGACATGAAGCGGATAATCAGTTTTCTCAGAAATAAGTCTGTGAGTTTTAACAGACATAAGTACATCAGATGATTTAATGCTTATAACTATATTGTTATAATCCTGCTCCTCAATCATTCTGACCTTATCAAGTGCGCTCTCAACGATACCCTCGGCAGTAACACCGTTATATTTTTCAATAAACTGCTGTTCAAGAGAACCGCTGTTTACGCCAACTCTGATTGGTATATTCTTGCTTTTTGCAACATCAACCACAGCTCTTAGGTTTTCTTCAGAACCGATGTTTCCGGGATTGATCCTTATCTTATCAGCGCCGTGCTCCATAGCTGAAATAGCAAGCTTATAATTAAAATGTATATCAGCCACAAGTGGAACATGAGTTCTCTCTTTCAGCTTTTCAAAGGCTTCGGCTGCCTCAACCGTATTAGCTGTACATCTGACGATGTCGCAGCCTGCCTCCTCGAGTCTAAGTATCTGCGATACAGTTGCCTCTACATCAGACGTCTCTGTGTTGGTCATAGACTGAATGGCAATCCTGTTTCCACCGCCTATCTCAACATTTCCTATCTTGATTTTTTTAGTATTATCTCTGTAACTCATACGCTTACCTCCAATAAGGACTTAAGGGCTAAAATAACCATTACTTATGAATAACATTTCCAAGATCATTAAAGAATACAAAAATCATAAGAAGCATAAGAAGCGCAACTCCAACTGCAGTTACAATCGCTTCCTTCTCCTGAGGCACCTTCTTTCCCGAGATAGCCTCAATCAGAATAAACAGAATTCTTCCACCATCAAGTGCAGGTATCGGAAGGAGGTTCATCACTCCGAGGTTGGCACTGAGAAGAACCGCAAAATTCAGGATATTCAGAAGCACGAGCAGGAAGCTGTCCCACGCATTCATCTTCATACTGGACGCAGTATCCTTCGCATTTTCTATAACATCATTCATCGCATTACTGATACCAACAGGCCCCATCAGATCATCCTTTGAAAGCTTGCCTGTAACCAGCATTTTAAGAGAGCAGAACACAGTCTTTATCTGGAATCTTACCTCAAGAGCACTATACTTCATCTCATCCAGAAAGCCCTTTGATTTTCTTCCAATACTCTCAAAACCGAAATAATACTTACCGGTCTTCTCATCCTTCTTTTTGGTAAGAGTTGTCTTATGCTCCTGGCCATCACGGACATATGTCACCTCGACAGGCTTTTCCGGAGGATTCATCATTCCGAAGAGAGTTATCTCTCTATAGTTATAGATCCTCTGGCCATCAAGTGCCGTTATCTCATCACCCGCCTGAATACCGGCCTCTTCAGCAGCACTGCCCTTCATAACACTCGTAAGAACTGTGTCATCAATTGACGTATTATGACAGAGTATTATAGCCAGAACAAATGCAAGAAGAAAATTGAAAAGCGGTCCGGCAAAGCATACAGAAAGTCTGGCAAGAACAGACTTATTGTTAAATGCATTTTCGTCGTCAGACGCCTCTCCCATTCCTTCCATCAGGCAGTATCCACCTATAGGAAGTCCTCTTACGCTATACTGTGTATCTCCCTTTTTCCAGGTCGCAATAGCCGGTCCCATACCGATTGAGAATTCATTAACCTTGATATGGTTCATTTTAGCAAAAATAAAATGTCCGAATTCATGTACAAAAACTATTACGCCCAGGGTAAGTATTATTGCAATAATATTCATAAAAACTCAATTAATCCTTTGTCATCTATCACTTTTAGTCTCGGTGTTTTCCTAGTGTTTCCCTATAGCCTTAGCATTATACACCATATTTTTCAGAAAGAATCCTGTCTGTCCAGTCTCTTGTCTCCAGGATACCTTTAAGATCCACATCTGAAATAACCTTATGCTGAGACATCGCATATTCAATCATATCATATATCTCAAGGAAGCTTATTTTTCCTGCAAGGAAAGCAGCAACAGCATGTTCGTTTGCCTCGTTCATAACAGTCGGCATAGAACCACCTGTACGGCTGGCCTCCTTTGCAAGAGGAATTCCTTTAAATGTCTCATAGTCAGGCTTACATATCTCTATACCGGTTATCTTGGTAAAATCAAGTCTTTCGCCCTTCAGGTATCTTCTCTCCGGATAATAAAATGCATACTGAATAGGCAGCTTCATATCCGGTGTACCCAGCTGTGCTATTATCGCACCATCCTCATACTCAACCGCAGAATGAATAATACTCTGTGGCTGAATAAGCACCTCAATATCATCGATATCTGTATCAAACAACCAATGAGCTTCTATGACCTCAAGTCCCTTATTAACCATTGAAGCACTATCAATGGTTATTTTTGGTCCCATCGACCAATTAGGATGTTTAAGTGCCTGTTCAACAGTTACACTTTTCAGCTCATCGTAGCTTCTGCCTCTGAACGGACCTCCGGAAGCTGTAAGAAGTATTCTTGATAACTTATTATCTTTCTCGCCCTGAAGACTTCTTCTATTCCCCTGAAGGCTCTGGAAGATTGCACTATGCTCACTATCTACAGGGAGTATCTTTACGCCCTTATCGCGTGCCGCCTTCATAACAAGATGCCCCGCTGTTACAAGTGTCTCCTTATTTGCAAGTGCTATATCCTTACCTGCACCAATTGCCGCAAGTGTAGGCTCAACGCCAATCATTCCGACAATAGCCGTAAGTACAAGCTCAGCAGCCTCATACGTTGCAACCTCTATAAGTCCCTGCATCCCGCTTAATACCTTTATATCAGTATCAGCAAGCTTCGTCCTCAGAGTCTCTGCATCTTCCTCTTTACTAACAGAAATGAGACATGGCAAGAATTCTCTTGCCTGTCTCTCCAAAAGTTCAATATTTTTACCACAGGACATTGCGACAACCTTCAGATCACCATTCGCTCTGACGATATCAAGCGCCTGCGTTCCTATCGACCCAGTAGAGCCGATTATCGAAATATTCCTCATTTTTTTCGCTCTTTCTTTATATTAAATAATTTATTATATAATTCCGTTTGAGAATACATTTCGAGGAATCACCTGATCACAGATCAAACCTTAATTATACATAAACACCACCAGATAATAGATAATCGGTGCCGTAAAGATCATACTATCAAATCTATCCAGCACTCCGCCATGACCCGGAATAAGCTTTCCGTAATCCTTGATGTCGTTATTTCTCTTGATAGCTGATGCTGCAAGATCTCCTATAACAGCAGGTATAGCACCAAGTGCACCGATTATAAACATGTTGAGATATATGTTACCCGGCATTGTTATATGATTCTTTACTATGCATGCATAAATAATACCTAAAAGGCCTGCTCCTATAATACCGCCAAACAGTCCCTCAACGCTCTTTTTAGGACTGAGCTTAGGCGACATCTTATGCTTGCCGAAAAGTCTTCCTACGCAGTACGCAAGTGTATCATTGCCCCATGAGCATATAAATACAAGTACAACAAAGTAATTTCCATCAGGCATCTCACGTACCTTGTATAGATATGACAGCATAACACTTACATAGAAAAATGACATAAATGCTGCCATGATTTCCTTATCGTGGTACTCCGGAAATCTGAATACATATACTGCCAGAATCGCAAGCAGAAATGTAATCATAAGCGCTATTGTAATTCTTCCAACACTGAAGCCTCTTATTTCAGTATCTCTGAACATAAGAGCCATATAATAAAACACTGTCCAAAGATATGCAACTATAGCAGGTATTTTCTTTTCAATTTTATAAACCTTGCATAGCTCATACACTCCGATGAGTGACAGAAGAAGTGTGAAAACCCCGGTTACCGGTCCTCCAAACCAGAGGACTACTATTGATATAATTACAAGTGCAATTCCACTCAAAAGTCTCGTTACAAACATATCTATACTCCACCATATCTACGGTCTCTGCCATTATAGTAATCAATAGCCTTTTTAAGCTCTTCTTTATTGAAGTCAGGCCAAAGTATATCACAGAAATAAAACTCTGAATAAGCAAGCTGCCATGGAAGATAATTAGAAAGTCTTATCTCTCCACTCGTTCTGATAAGAAGATCAGGATCAGGAAGCTCAGCAGTATCCAGTCTGCTCGAAATAAGCTCCTCTGATATATCATCAACAGAAAGTCGTCCCTCTTTAACATCAGTTGCTATACCTTTCACAGCTCTTGTTATCTCGTCTCTTCCACCATAATTGAGCGCCATATTAAACTGAAGACCGGTATTATTTTTAGTTGCTTCCTCCAGATCATTTATTGACTGAATGATATCCGGATCAAGCTTAGTCCTGTCTCCGATTATTCTGACCCTCATATTGTTTTTATTGGATCTTTCTATGGATTTTTTCAGGTAATCTCTGAGAAGATTCATGATTCCCTTAACTTCTTCAACAGACCTCTTCCAGTTCTCAGTAGAAAACACGTATACCGTCAGATACTTAATCCCAAGATCCCACGCATCTTCAAGAGTCTGCTCCAGAGTATTTGCCCCTGCTTTATGCCCAAAACCACGGGGAAGATGGCGCTTTTTTGCCCATCTCCCATTTCCGTCAAGTATAATAGCAACATGCTGAGGTATTTTGTATTCATCAGCCATAGCATACTCCTATACTGTCATAATTTCATTTGTCTTTGAATCTATAAGCTTATCGATTTCCTTAACAAACTTATCTGTTGCCTTCTGGATATCATCTTCAAGATCCGCAAGCTCATCCTCTGATATCTCACCGGCCTTACTCTGCTTCTTGGCAGCTTCATTAGCATCACGTCTTGCATTTCTTACAACAACCTTGGCTTCATCGCCCTTTTTCTTTATATCCTTAGCAAGCTCCTTACGTCTTTCCTCTGTAAGCTCAGGGAAATTGATGATAACATTTTTTCCGTCATTATTAGGATTTACTCCCAGATCAGAAACCTGAATAGCCTTTTCTATAGCCTTAACAAGTGATGGCTCCCAAGGTGTTATCATAAGAGTTCTTGCTTCAGGAACTGTAACATTTGCTACACTCTGAAGATTTGTAGGTGTTCCGTAATACTCTACCTTTATTTTATCAAGTATATGCGGATTCGCACGTCCCGCTCTGATAGTTGCATACTCAGCACTCAGTGCATCAATTGCCTTCTGCATTTTCTGTTCATAATCTGTCATTTTAAATACCCTCCACATAGTTTTTAGTCTGCTGTAACAATAGTACCTATTTTTTCTCCTGAAACAGCCTTCATTATTGAGTTCTCTTCATTAAGTCCGAATAACAGCATCGGAAGCTTATTTTCCATCGCAAGCACTGCACTCGCAAGGTCAATTACGCCTAACTTCTGATCTACTATATCTGACATCTTCATTTCATCGTACTTCTTTGCATTTGGATTCAGCTTTGGATCACTGTCATATACTCCATCGATTGCCTTTGCTGAAAGAATAGCGTCACACTTGGTTTCAACTGCCCTGAGAACAGCTGCCATATCAGTAGAAAAGTACGGATGTCCTGTTCCACCAGCAAAGAAAACTATTTCACCATTTTCCATAGCTTCTATAGCTTTATCTCTTACATAGATCTCAGAAACATCACCAATTGCATACGGTGTCATTATCCTGCACTTCATTCCTTCGCGTCTAAAGCAGTCAGCCGCATAGATGCAGTTCATAACTGTTGCAAGCATTCCTATCTGGTCAGCCTTTACTCTGTCCATATCATTTGAGCTTCTGCCTCTCCAGAAATTACCGCCACCGATGACAATTCCGATCTGAATCCCTTTGTCGAAAACCTTCTTTACTTCTCCGGCAACTCTTTTTACTTCATCCTCGGAAAATCCGTGATGTGCATCACCGGCAAGCGCCTCTCCACTCAGCTTTAAAAGTATTCTATCTAGTTTCATAATCGCTCCTACTTTATATTATTTATATCAAGATCTTCTATTTCTTCACTGAAATACTGATCAAGATCAACCTGTGCATATGTCTGCTGGCACATTCCGTTTACGATAGCTCCACTGCTTATCTGAACGGACTTCGATTTGATATTTCCTACGATTACCGCTGTAGGTCCCACCTCTACATCCTCAGAAACATCAATATCTCCCTTTATTGCTCCGGAGATATGAGCAGACTGAGCTTCAATGTTGCCAACAGAAACCGAGCCCTCGCTTATTTTAACCAGCCCCTTTGAGCTTATCCTTCCCTCAACGTGACCATTACTTATAAACAGATCACCGGAAACGATGTCGCCATTAACGAGACCGCCAACTACAAGCTTTCCGGAACATCTTATGTTTCCTTCAACTCTGCCAAGAACCTCCATATCACCTTCGATTTCGATATCTCCGCTGATAGTAGTCTCTTTAGTTATATATGTTGTATTCTCACTAAGTCCTGTGAGTTCTTCTTCACTCTTTATCTCTCTTTCCAGATCAGCCACTTTACTTTTCTCCCTCTTCGCTGTAGGTTGTTTTTCCTTTACATCTTCTGTCTTGACACTTTCCTGTCTCGAAGTCCCTTTATCAAAATCCTTGTCAGACTTTTTCACAGGCTCTTTTTTTGCACCCTTGTCTGCCGCAGTATCAGCTTCTTTTTCAATCCCTTTAAAAGACTCTTTATTATTTGTCTTTCCAGACTCTTTCTTAGGCTCATCCTTAGGCGCTTCAACAAGAAGAGCTATCTCTTCCTTAGAAAATGTTTCTTCATCCGAAGTCTTATTTTTTTTATCTTCCTTAGCCTTTTTCTCTATCGGCTTTTCTATTGTCTTTTCTATTATATCTTCATCCTTATCAGGAGAAATATCATTAACTGCCTGAGCAAAATCCATTTTTTTATTCCTTCCAAACTTCATATCATGACCTCCCTCAAACAACCTTATTCATTCTAACATATCGCAGGCTGATAATAAAGCTATACTTTACTGTAAAAAACACGTAAAAAGACCTAAAAACCTAAAAAAAGCCAAATTATTTACACTATTTTTTATTTTTGTTAATATTTTGTTCATATTTCAAGTTTATATTCTAAGTATAGATTTTTCATAACTCTCTCACCCTATGAATAGTGTATTTAAAAGCACCTCGTTTTGCGAGGTGCTTTTTTCATGTATCAATCTACTATTCTGTTTCTAACCTCAAGGAACTCATCTACTATATCCTCATCCGGCTTCTTGGTTAAAAGACTACAGAGTATTATCACCAGGCAGGAAATAATAATCGCCGGAAGTATAGGACTGATTCCAAGCGCTTCACTGATCGTTTTTCTTGCTCCATCCACGGACAAAATCGGTGCATACTCAAAAAACGGAACTGCTACCAGACCGAAAATAAGTCCTGCCATACATCCTGCTCTATTCATTCTTTCCCAGGAAAGCGAAAGAAATACAGTAGGTGAAATAGAGCATCCAAGTACAGTTACAAAGCTTACCATCCCACTTATTTTTACATCGTGGATATACTGCTGAGTAAAGAAAATTGCTATACCAACCATCATTGAAATGGCTATCAGCGTTTCTCTCATATGCTTCTGATCGACCCTGACCACATTTCCCCTGTTTATTATATCCTCGTAGACAATCACTGTTATTGTGTTGATAAATGCCTCAATTATCGATGCTGCCGCAATTATTATAAGCAAAACAAAAATGTATGAAACTACTTTTCCAAATGACCCACTTGAATGTAGTCTCTGATAAATAAGTGTCATAAAACCTGATATTGATTTTGTTATTTTCTCCGGAAATAAAAAGCCTCTTAATATCGCTCCTGCGAACATTGAGATAGAAAAGAAGACAACAAGAAAAACAAACGAAGTGTTCCTTCCCTTAGTAATTGTCTTTGAATCCTTTGCAGAAAAGAAGCTGACAAGGACAAAAGGCATTCCGGAAACAAGGAGTCCCTTTGATATGAGCGTTATATAATCATTTACCTTCAGCAGCTTCCCATTATGGAATAATACATTTAGATATTCGCTCACGCTTCCGGTTATGTCCGTACGCATCATATTTCTCACAAGCTCAGCTATGCTCTGTCTTGTAAAAATAAACAGGCAAATAAACAGAAACGCAAGTATGAAAAATGTAACTTTCACGTAAACTGTTTTAACCATTGAGTTAAACCCGAGAATTCCTACATAGCAGGAAACAACAAGAACAAAGATAAGAGAAAACGCTCCTTTATCTAATCCAATCATAGCATTTAAAATGATTGCTGTTTCTCTTAACAAAAGACCTGATATGATAATCGACAGAGTTATTATTTCCACAGAAGAAAGCATTCTGATAACACCCTTCTTATCATCAAACCTTCTACTGAAATAACTCGGAAGAGTTACTATCGACTCACTTTTTCTCGCATATCTCATAAGTCTGTACGACCTATGATTCCAGATAACAAGAACAGAAACAATAATTCCGAAAAACTCCCAGAATATTCCTGTTCCGAAAAGATAAACATAGAAAGGCAGAATTATTATACCTATAAATCCGGTAAGCGCCATGGTTGAAACAAGGCCAAGTCTTATTCCATTTACATTTCCAAGTGAGTATTCATGAAAATCCATTAATCATGCGTCTCCATTAAAATATAATAATCATCACAGGATATGATTCCTGCATCGTGTGTAAGCTCATTACTTACTCCCAGTGATGATGCTGCATCAATAGCCAAATCAATAGCATCATACTTAAACCCTCTTATCTTAAGTCCGGAGATTTTTTCACCAAACGGCAAAATCGATATATATCTTCCATAAGAATCATTTTTAGAAAGAATACTTATCCCCTTCACAACTCTGATACGGTTATTCTTATCCAACAAAAAAGCTTCAATCCCTTCATCAGCCGCAAGCTTCAAAAGTCTGATACTGGCAAATGTCTGATCAAGTCTGGTCCCGGTACATCCAAGAATCATTATTTTATCAGGCTTCATACTGATTGCCATTTTGAGAGCATGCTCAGTATCTGTATCGTCCTTTATGGGATTTAACTGTTCTTTATCAAAAAACCTGTCAATTATGATTTTTTCATCTTCACTAAGCGAATCAAAATCACCGACTGCCTTACTGATAGGCAGATTATTCTCAAGAAGGTATATGCAGCCTCGGTCAACTCCGAAGGTATAAGGATTTCCCAGATCTTTAAATGTCTTTTCGAGAAGCTCGCTGTCAACTGCACCTCCACCTACTAACAAACAATTCATCAGTCGCACTCCTTAAGCAGCTTGAGGAAGCTTTTTACCGAGCCTGTTATATCATCTGTAAAAACAGCAGAACCGGAAACTATTACATTTGCACCAGCATTTATAACAGTCTGAACATTTTGAAGTGTGATTCCTCCATCAACCTCTATGTTTACGTTCAGGTTCTTATCATCGACCATCTTTTTTACAGCCTTTATTCTGTCTAAAGAAGCATCAATAAACTTCTGTCCTCCGAATCCGGGATAAACAGTCATAACAAGAATCATATCTACTGATTCTATTATATCCTCTATACATGAAACCGGAGTATCAGGGCTTATAGCCACTCCGACTTTAACGCCCTTTTCCTTCAGTAATTCGATATCCTTCTTCACACTGTCTGTTGCCTCATAATGTATCGTAATACTATCAGCACCTGCTTCGATGATGTCATCAAAATATCTCGAAGGATTCTGGACCATCATATGAGCATCCAGAAAAGCGTCAGGAAGAGCTTTTCTGACATACTTGATAACAGGCATCCCAAATGAGATGGATGGCACAAACATTCCATCCATTACATCAAGATGAATAGTATTTGCCCCCGCTTTCCACGCTTCAACCAGATCACGCTCCATATGTCCAAAATCAATAGCAAGTACTGATGGAGAAAGAATATTCATCACCATTTCCTCCTGTTTTTTATCTCGTTATAGATATCCACGTAGCTTTGGTATCTCTGCTCAGATATCTCTCCATTTTCTACTCTGTCCTTTATCATACAGCCCGGTTCAGCAACATGAACACAGCCTGCAAATCTGCACTGTTCATTATATCCGCCGAACTCTCGAACATAATACTTTACATCATTTTCATCATCGATCAAAAGCTCTATCGAGCTATATCCGGGTGTATCAATGATAAATGTATCAGCCTCTCCGGGAACACTTATAAACTCTGTATGCCTGGTCGTGTTTTTTCCTTTGCCGAGCTTCTTGCTTATATCTCCTGTCTCAGCATCAAACCCCGGAACCAGATTATTGATCAGCGAAGATTTTCCTACTCCTGAAGGTCCTGATAAAACTGTCATTTTTCCTCTGATAAAATCTTTTATAGCATCCAGACCTTCCTCTGATTTATTCGAAAGTCGAATCACCTTATAGCCTGTTTTTTCATATATTCCACAGAGCTTATCCAGCTCATCAGGTGCGTCTTCCAGCAGATCTATCTTACTGAAAACGATGCATGTCTCTATTTCCTGCTTCTCCATATTGAGAAGAAATCTGTCAAGAAGCCCAGTATTGGCAGGCGGATTTGTACACGCAAAAATAACAAGCACCTGATCAACATTTGCAACCGCAGGTCTTGTAAGACAGCTTGTACGTTCATCTATCTCTGTAAGATACGCAGTATGCTCTTCTTCACTTATAACGTCGATCTCGACTATATCTCCGACGAGCGGAGTTATTCCGGTCTTCCTGAATAAGCCTCTCGCTCTCGTCTCATATAAAACACCAGCGGCATCTACATAGTAGAAGCCGCCGATACCCTTAATTATTCTTCCTTTTAATGTCATTTTATTCATTCTCATAAGAAAGAGTCAGTGACTTGTTATAGCTTCCGGAAACATCCGAACCATTAGCATCTGTAACTGTAAATGACACAGTACCGTTGTTATAGTTAAGACTTCCCAGTGAGCCGCTGACATCAATTGATGCTCCACTCTGAGTCGTGGTATAAACAAGATGGTATCCATCGCCATCGTTGATATAAACATTTACTGTTACAGTTGACTGAGCAAGAGTCTCATCTCCTGTAGATATGTTACCGGAAACAGTTCCCTTATAGGTCTTTGTCTCAGCACCATTACTTACAACGATATCAACTGTAGTTCCTTCCTTAACCTCTGTCTTAGCACTAACGCTCTGTCTGATTACAAGGCCTGCTGCGACATCAGAATTGAACTCATAAGAAACATTTCCAAGTGTAAGATTATTAGTTTCAAGCGCACCCTTGGCAGCGTTCTCAGAAAGTCCTGCAAGATCAGGAACCTCTACAGTCTTCTCTTCCTTACCCTGGCTTACATAGATAACAACTGTGTCACCTGCTTTAGCCTTTGATCCGGCAGAAGGATCTGTAGAAATAACCTTACCCTCTTCAATATCATCATCAAACTTATAAGATCTGGTTGGCTTGAAGCCCTGCTTCTGAAGGAGTTCAAATGCATCATCCTCTTCATAGCCTTTAACATCAGCTATCTCAAGCTCCTCAGCACCGGCACTGACAGTTATAACGATTTCAGCATCCTTAGCTATCTCTGTACCGTGCTCAACACTCTGTCTGATAACATAACCATCTTTAACATCTAGTGAATTCTCTTCAACAAACTTATAATTCTTAAAGCCTGCTTCCTTAAGATCCTTCTCTGCTGCCTTCTGACTAAGTCCTACAACATCGATCATCTTAATCTTTGCGACTTCTGTTGATGCCTCTGTTGTTGCTGCAGCTGTTGTTTTCTTTTCCTTGCTTCCGAAGCCAAACCATCCCATGGTGCTTCCGACAAAAACAAATATTATTACTGCTACGATTACTGCTGCGGCAATACCACCTATCATTACAGCCTTTTCAAGCTTTGGATCTGTATCATCCTCGTCGTCATCGTAATCATCGTCTCTTCTGGAACCATACTGATTATTGTTATAATCATCATAGTTTTCGTAATCGTCGTAATCATCAACTCTTTTGAGATTGCCTCTTCTTGGCTGTACAGGCTCATCATAATAATCCTCTTCGTCCTGCTGATTAAGAAGCGCATCGATACGACTTCTATCCGGTCTTACCTCTGAACTTGCAGGTCCCTGTGGCTGTGCTCCCATATTCGGATCAGCATATCCTCTCACGCCGCTTTTTATCTTCTGCATATCCTCAGAAGTAAACTGCTGTGTAGGTGCACCTACAACATTGTTTGACGCAACGATTATATCTATATTTGGATTTTCTTTTACTCTGTTAAGATCAGCAATAAGAGCAGCTGCTGTAAGATATCTTCTCTCCGGCTTCTTCTGCGATGCCTTAATGATTATCTTCTCAAAGCTAGGGTAGATATCCGAGAAAAGCTGTCTCGGCGGAATCATATCATTCTGAATATGCATCAGTGCAATAGCTACGTTGGTATCACCCTCAAATGGTACTCTTCCTGTAACCATCTCATACATAGTGATACCGAGTGAATATATATCACTTCTCTCATCACTATAACCACCTCTGGCCTGTTCAGGTGATATGTAATGAACAGAACCTATACCTGTCGTAGACATTGTTGTAGACGTAGCGGCCTTAGCAATACCAAAATCAGTAACCTTTATGTTTCCACTCTTGGATACAATGATATTCTGAGGCTTTATGTCTCTATGAATAACGTGATGTTCATGCGCTGCTTCAAGACCTGAAGCAATCTGAATAGAAAAATCAATAGCCTGAGCCATACTCAGTCTTCCATTCAGGTTGATATACTCCTTGAGTGTAATACCCTCAACAAGCTCCATTACGATAAAATATCTTCCATCATCTTCGCAAACATCATATACACTAACTATATTCGGATGTGTAAGTCCTGCAGAGGACTGTGCCTCAGCACGAAATTTAGAAACAAAATTCTGGTCAGAGCTATAATCTGATTTAAGAACCTTGATTGCAACGAATCTCTTAAGTCTCTCATCCTTTGCCCTGTAAACCGTAGACATACCACCGGTTCCGACCACATCTATTATTTCATATCTGTCATCTAGAATTGTTCCAGGTTTTAACATTATTTTACCTCTCTATATAGAAACTATTATTACGGAGATGTTGTCATTTCCGCCATAATAATTTGCCCTGCTTATTAATGAAGACACAGCATCATCTAAAGATGAATAGTCCTGAATGATATCTCTGATCTCGTCATCCTCAACCATATTGGATAAACCATCAGAGCATAGAAGTATCTTATCACCCTCAGCGATATTTATTTCAAAGAAATCCGGCATCGCTTCATCCCTCGAACCCATGGCTCTGGTGATAATATTCTTTTCAGGATGGTTCCTACCCTTATTTCTCTCGAGCTGCCCGCTTCTTATAAGTTCTTCTACAAGAGAATGATCCATAGTTATCTGTTTAATATCATCATTTATCAGATACAGCCTGCTGTCACCGATGTTTGCAACATAAAGCTTTTTATCGACAACAACTGCAACAACCATAGTTGTACCCATACCCATCTTGTCTTTATCCTTATCAGCCTCTTTAAAAAGCTCATTGCTCGCATAAACGAGCGCTCTCCTAAGAAGAGATATAGGATTAACAACCGTGGATTTTCTGATAAAATCTATCACAACACTTATAGCATAACGCGACGCAAAGTCTCCCGCTGCATGTCCACCCATTCCATCAGCAACGATATACAGATTGGGAAGAGGCCCCACGGGAGTATCACTTATAAATATGCTATCCTGGTTATTGTTTCTTTTTCTACCTTTATCTGTTCTTCCAGTAGATACCAAACCTAAACACCATACTTTCTTCTTAACTGGCCACAGGCAGCATCAATATCTCTGCCCATACCTCTCCTAATAGTAACATTTATTCTATATTTTTCAAGTATTTTCTTAAAAACCTCTATATCTGAGGCGGAACTTGCCTTAAAATCTCTTTCATCTACCGGATTTACAGGAATAAGATTCACATGGTAAATTCCACTATGATTCCCTCTGTTATTACGTTTTTCCAGAAGCTTTCCAAGCGTCTCAGCATCCTGCGCAGAATCATTTATCCCGTGCATCAGACTGTACTCTATCGTGATCCTTCTGCCGGTTTCCTCATAATAATAGTCCGTAGCATCCAGCGTCTCACTAATAGTATACTTATTTGCAATAGGCATAAGCGTCTTTCTCAGTTCATCAGTAGGTGCATGTAAAGAAAGTGCAAATGTAATGCCCAGCCCTTCATCAGCCAGCCTTTTTATATTCGGTACTATTCCGCAGGACGAAACCGTTATATTTCTGACACTCAGATTATAACCATTTTCGTCTGTGATAAGCTTTACGAACCTTATCAGATTATCATAATTCTGAAGAGGCTCACCGGTACCCATAACAACAACATTGGAAAGCTCTCTGTAATTCTTATCTTCCTCCTGCCCGGTTTCCTCAAGCACCTTATTAATCGCCAGATAAACCTGTCCCAGCATTTCACCCGCCGTAAGGTCTCTCTTACAGCCGCCTATCGTAGACGCACAGAAAGCACAGCCCATAGCACAACCGGCCTGTGAAGAAATACAGATGGAATTACCATGCTTATACTTCATATAAACCGTCTCTATCATCTGACCATCTTCCATCTCAAAAAGAAACTTTCTGGTTCCGTCGTTTCTGTCAGTCTGATGAGTAACATACTTAACATGCGCTATATCACGGTCCAGCTCTTCTCTCATATTCTTAGGAATATTAGTCATCTCATCCACTGAACACACATGCTTTTTATGAATCCACTCAAAGACCTGCTTTGCTCGAAACTTCGGCCAGCCCTTTTCCAAACAATATTCATTTAATTCAGATAAATAAATGCCTCTTATATCCATCATACACTTATTCCTTATAATGCCTTTTTAAAGTACTTATCCCTTAATCGAGCCTAGGCCTGTATAATACAGAAATAGAATCCATCACTTCCATCTATTCCCTGAAGAAATGTTTTCTCCTCAACTATACTATACTTATCTTTATTATTATCCTCTTCAAGAAACCTTCTTACGACCTCTCCATTTTCTACAGGATTAATCGTACACGTTGAAAAACATATGCGCCCTTTCGGTTTCACATAATTCGAAGCATTCTTAAGTATATTTAATCCCTGTTCAGATAATTCATTCATTATCTCCAAGCTCATATGATACTTGATATCATTTTTCCTTCCAATAATTCCGAGTCCTGAGCAGGGAACATCAGCAATTACAACATCAAACTTATCATCATCTTTTAATTCAGATATGCTCTTATCCAAAGCAGTCGCATCACCTATCTCAAGCATAAATCCTGTTCGTTCTTCGACTTCTCTTTCCTCATCCACAAAAATGCCTAAGCGTTCAGCATTCTCATTTATTTTCTCTATTTTATTCTCAGATATATCTCTTGAAACAACAGTTCCGCCACTAATCGCTGCATTCTCACCCTGACCGTTTGCACTTGTCAGTTCATAGGCAAGCATCGACTTACCTCCCGGTGCAGCACACATATCCAGTACCTTGTCACCCGGTTTTATACCTATATGCTCTACCGTATAAACCGATGTTTCATCCTGAATCACAAATAGGCCATCATTATATCCGGGTAATCTTCTGACCGAATCATACCCACTGATTCGAAGACATCTGTCAGACAGAATTCCATCCTTTACTTCTATCCCCTTCTCTTCAAAGAGCTTCTTCAATGAATCCTTATCAGTTTTAAGTGTGTTTACACGAACAACTGTATCATGCTCTTTAAACTGATCCTCAAGAATCGCCCTTGCAGTATCCTTTCCATATACCTCTACCAGAAAATCACATAGCCACTTAGGAGTCGAATATCTCGTATCCATTCTACTGACAAGATAGCTATCCAGCTTTCTTTCTTCCTTCGCCCTTGCGACACTTCTGAGAAGTCCATTTACAAAACCCGAAAGGCCATCAAACCCAAGCTCCTTGGCAAGCTCGACACTCTCTGAGATAGCAGCCCTGTCGGGAACAGAGTCCATATATCTTATCTGATATATACCCATCCTGAGAATCATCCGTATCTCAGGCTTTAACCCATTTGAGCTTTTTCCTTTTTTAGAAAACTTGTCAATCAAAAAATCAAGGGAGATTTTCCTTTCAGTCACTCCCTCGACAATTCTCGTAATAAATGCTCTATCTCTCTTATCAGAAAACTGAAATGTACGAAGAGCATCATCAAGAAGGTCGCTCACGTACAGATCTTCCTTTTCTATTTTAAAAAGTATATCATAGCTGATTCTTCTTGTATTCATCTCACCCTCTGTAAGTCAATGGGACGGTTCTTTTTGACTTATTTTCCAATTTCGACCTTGTAGCCGTTCAAAAAGGCAACTGTATCCATCGGCTTCTTTCCCTCAGGCTGAAGCTTCTTTATCTTAAGTCCTATATCGCCACACTTAATTACAAAATACTTCTTTGTAACCTCACAGACTTTTCCGACCTCGACACTCGGTTCCTGAACATCACATACTTCAGCTTCAATAATCTTTA
>CACYJP010000011.1 GCA_902774725.1 uncultured Lachnospiraceae bacterium | reverse complement strand
AACACCATCGTTTGATGCAGCAAAAACAAATCCTAAAACACCAAACTTGAGATCGTCAGCATACTTCTCAACTAAAGGAGCGTCAACTTTCTTTCCCTGTTCCTTAACTGAACTCGAAACACCTACAAATAACATAGTGATACAAAAACCAAGTACTAAAGAGATAATAGAAATAACGATAGATCCTGTTCCACCGCCTTCTTCACTCTTCTTCTTTTTAACAGCGAATACGATAGCAAGAATAGCAAATACTGCTGTTGCACAACCGCCGGCGATACCGAAAAGAAATGCTCCTATAATAGAAGCTACAAGTGCTAATACCGCAAATAAAATACACATAATAAATACCTCTTTCTTTCTTAATAATACATTTACTCTTTTATTATAATACTGTTTCTTAAAAACACAAGTTTAAAAGTACAGCTTAGAATTCAAGCTCTTTATGCTTGAAAATCTTCTTTGAAGCTATAATAGGAATGATGATAAATATCACCAGAACTGCTACTCCATATACAGCTCTCTTCCATATTTCTCTTTCCGAGCTGTATACACAACCGATCATTCCATCTATTGTTATATTGGTGATATCATACTTCATATCACGTATAAATGGTACCATACTAAGCAGGTTAAGAATCATATCAGTAACACTTGCTGCAAGAAGAATATATACCACAAGACCGAGTGTTCCTGACTGAGTAAGGAAAACAAAAATCATTGAAACGGCAAAGTAACATATGATATTAGGATATGACATCCAAAGATTCTTAATCGGTTCCATCATTCCCTTGCTATTTATACCGAAAATAACTGCAAGACCAATAATAAACAATGAGAATACAACAAATGCTTCTACTACCATTATAAGAGTTTCAAAAAATCTGGCATATACGAGCTTATTTCTTGAAAATCCTCGTCCGATAGAAACCTGCATCGAATGACTCTTAAAATCATCGCTGAATACAGAAGTGAAAATAGGAATACCTGTCATAAAAGGACAAAATGCAATTGCCGCTGTTACAAACATTGAAAAATTCTCATTCTTGTCACCTTTAATTACTCCAAGACCTGCTATTATACCTGCTAGTAAAATAAAGGAAATAACTAGAAATGATGTAATAAGCAGTGACTTTTTTCTCTGAATTCTTATGATATCTGCTCCTATAGTTCTACGCATTTTCTTCACCTCCTATAAGATCAAAGTAATAATCCTCAAGTGAAGACTGTGCCTGAGTAGTTCCATGAACCTTTATACCACTCTGTTCAAGGAGTTTTACAGCTTTATCAACATCCTGATCTTCAACATTTATAGATGTTATGTTCTTCTGGACTCTGAAGTCATCCTGAACAAGCTCCTTAATCATAACACCATCATTAAGGATACCAAATCTGTGGGCTGTATTCTGAAGCTCACCGAGGATGTGTGATGAAACAATTATTGTAGTTCCGCACTCTTCATTTATCTTCTGCATCAGATTTCTTATATCCATGATACCCTGTGGATCAAGTCCATTTGTAGGCTCATCGAAAATAAGAATTTCAGGATTACCAAGAAGCGCATTTGCTATACCAAGACGCTGCTTCATACCCAAAGAATACCTACCTGCAGGCTTTTTTGCAGCCTTCTCATCAAGGCCAACTATATCAAGTACTCTGTCAACCTCGTTCTTGTCTTTAATCCCCTTGATCCTTCTGAAGTATTCAAGATTGGCTCTTCCGCTGAGATATTCATACTGAGAAGTACCTACAAGAAATCCTATATGACTTCTTGCTGCCGCATTACCTCTTCTTCCCTTTGCACCTAAGATTGAAAGCTTTCCGGCCTCAAACTCAGAAAGGCCAAGAATCGTTTTAAACAGCGTCGTTTTACCGGCACCATTCTTACCTATAAGACCATAGATATCACCCTTTTGGATGTGCATATCTACACCCTTAAGTACCTTGTGTTTTCCATAGCTTTTTTCAAGACCTTCTATGGAAATGACAACATCACTCATCTTTCTCCTCCTGTTTAATCATATTTTTATCAAAATGCCCTTACTCTTCGCCCTCCATTTTAGCGAGCTTAGCTGCCTGATCGGCGGCTGTAAGTGCATCAATAAACTCATCAAGATCACCATTAAGCGTTTCATTTAATCTATATGATGTAAGCTTAATTCTGTGATCAGTCACTCGGCTCTGTGGGAAATTGTAGGTTCTTACTTTTTCAGAACGGTCTCCCGAACCTATCTGACTTCTTCTTGCCTCAGACTCAGCATCATGGGCCTTCTGCATCTCTAAGTCATAAAGCTTTGTTCTAAGAAGAGCAAATGCTTTTGCCTTGTTCTGTATCTGAGACTTCTCAGTCTGGCTGTAAATAACAATACCTGTAGGATAATGTGTAAGACGTACAGCTGAGTCAGTTGTATTTACGCACTGACCACCGTTTCCTGATGCACGCATAACATCTATACGTATATCCTTATCATTTATCTCAACATCGACTTCTTCTGCTTCAGGCATGATTGCTACCGAAGCTGCTGATGTGTGGATACGACCACCTGATTCTGTTTCCGGAACACGCTGAACTCTGTGAACGCCGCTCTCGTACTTAAGTTTACTATATGCTCCCTTACCTTTTATAAGGAAGTTCACGTCCTTTATTCCGCCAATTCCGGTATCATCTATAGAGATAAGCTCAGTCTGCCATCTCTTCTTCTCGGCATAGTGCTGATACATACGATAAAGCTCTCCTGCAAAGAGTGCAGCCTCATCTCCACCAACGCCGGCTCTTATTTCAACGACAACGTTCTTGTCATCATTTGCATCCTTAGGAAGCAGAAGGATCTTAAGCTCCTGCTCGCATCTTTCGATTGCTTTCTTTGCTTCCGAAAGCTCTTCCTTTGCTAGCTCCTTCATCTCTTCATCCGACTCTTCATCAAGAATCATAAGACTGTCTTCTTCATCCTGCTTAGCCTGAAGATACTCCTTGTACTTCTCAACTATAGGCGTCAGATCGCTCTGTTCCTTCATAAGCTTTTTGAATCTGCTCTGATCATTTACAACATCAGGATCAGAAAGCTCCTTCATTATTTGCTCCAATTTACTTACAAGCTCATCTAACTTATCAAACATTTTTACTCTCCTAACTAAATCGTCCCGTAAATAACCCGGTCATGACCGCTCATATCTTTCATCTTGTATATATCAAAGAATCCGGCTTCTCTCATCAGCTTTTCTACGTCCATATACTGGTCATATCCTATTTCCATAACCAGCTTGCCGTCTTCCTTAAGAAACCTTGTCGCCTCTTCTACAATAGCCCTATAAAACCTAAGTCCATCACTGCTACCGTCTAAAGCACTTCTCGGTTCAAAATCCCGCACATCCTTTATCAGGTTATTGATTTCCTTTGTCCTGATATATGGCGGATTGCTGAGTATCATATCATACTTCTTTATCGGCCTGCCCTTTTCATCCTTTAGCTCTTCGAAAAGATCAGTCTTTATTATATCTATATGTGCACCGAGCTTTCTCGCATTTTTCTTTGAAAGTTCAAGCGCGTCCTCAGAGATATCTGCAAGCGTAACATTGTCATCATAGCCTATTTTTTCTCTCATAAGATAATACGATATACCTACACAGCCTGAACCTGTACACATATCCAGTACATCTATATCCTTATCAGGTGACATTTCCAAAGCCTTTAAAACCAGATTCTCAGTATCATATCTCGGAATCAGTACACCCTCTTCACAGATAAATGTATAATCCAGGAAATACGTAAAACCAATCAAATACTGGTACGGGTAATGCGTCGCTCTCTTCTTGATGGCTTTCATATATCTCATAGAAGTAAACTCATTTACTTCCTCATCAAGCCGGGCATACATAGCCGCCATGTCCATTTCGAGATACAGGGCAAGAAGATGTCTTGCTTCACCCTGCGAATTCTCTATTCCGGCATCTGTAAGTATCCTTGTCCCCTTGGCTATCAGACCACCTATTGTCTTTTCTCCATATCTATTTTCGAATTCTGACAATACATCACCTTCTATTTATATACGGCTCAATACTCAAAAGTTAAGTACTGGCCTATGCCTCAAAAGAATTGTTTCTGACATGATCTACATACTCACGCCAATCTATGACACCCTCAACAGATTTGATAGCAACCTCTATCATCTCATCATCCGGCTCCTTTGTTGTAAGTCTCTGTACCCAGAGTCCCGGAGCACTAAGAACATTGGAACACTTATTCCTGTGCAAACCTGCATATCTGATAAACTCATATGATATGCCGGCAACAAGTGGTATCAGAAGAACTCTCGAAAGAAGTCTGAGCCACAGGATGTCTGTTCTGACAAACATAAATACAAAAATACTTATGATCATTACTATGAAAACAAAGCTCGTTCCACAACGCTTATGGAAGCGGGTGTGCTTTCTTACATTTTCTACAGTCAGGTCATCTCCTGCCTCGAGACAGTTGATCGACTTATGCTCTGCACCATGATACATAAATGTACGTTTTATATCCTCCATACGGGATATAAGTGCAACATATCCGAGGAATATAAGAAGTCTTAAGATACCTTCAGCTGTATTAACCAACAGATGACTGGAGGTCAGCTTGTAAAGGAAGTTAGCAACAAATGCAGGTAGCAGCATAAAGACTCCGATTGCAATGACCAGTGAAATGATCAGCGTCAGTACAAGATAGCCTGTATTCGATCCCGTCTTCTCTTTAGTGTCTGCTGTATCCTCTTCCTCCTCAAAATATTCAGAGGAAGCCATCAGAGTTTTCATTCCTATAAAAAGCGACTCAAGGAAGTTCACCACTCCACGTAGTATTGGAATAGAAAGAGACTTATGTCTTTCTCCCATGGAAACATATGGAGTTACCTGTACTTCTATCTCTTTGTCAGGCTTTCTGACTGCAAGTGCATATGACTTTGGGCCCTTCATCATGACACCCTCAAGCACCGCCTGTCCGCCTATGCTTACTCTTTTCATAGTCCTCTCCAAAAAAAGAAACAACGGCAGACGAGGTATACTAATCAAAAGCACCTCATCTGCCGCTTGAATTCAAATTGTATATTAATCTAGTTACCTGCTTTAACGCCATACTTCTTGTTGAACTTATCTATACGTCCATCAGCCTTGATAGCCTTCTGCTGACCTGTATAGAAAGAATGGCACTTTGAGCAGATTTCAACGTGGATATCTTCCTTTGTTGAGCCTGTTACGAACTCATTTCCACAGTTGCATACAACCTTTGCCTGATAATAATCCGGATGTATTCCTTCTCTCATAATTATTCTCCTTTTCTATGTAACGTATGTGTGACACTACGTGTCAAGGCCTGCAGACAAGCATATAAAACATATGCTATGTGACTGTTCACAGGCTAAATAGCATATGTTATATATGCTTGAACCTGCGAAGCAGACAGTAAAGCACGAAGTGCGTACTTACCGAATGTGTTATTCGTGGTCTGCGCTTTACAAACGTCTCGATCACACACCAGCAACGCACCTATGTTAGCACAACAGTTTATATAAATCAAGCATTTTTTAAGCTTTTTTATATCTTTGAAGCAGGATGCTCTCTGCCTCATCAGAAAAAGCGAGTCGATACATCTCATTTTAATCGACAATTACATAAGAGGTGCAACCAGTTTCATAATATGACCGGAAGCACGATAAAGTATGTTCTCTTTCTTGATCGTCTCAAGCGTTATCTTCTTGCTGACCTTGATTGCTTCCTGGAAATCTCTTTCGATATCCTCTATGCAATCAGTTTTATACATATAGAGTGCACATTCAAAATGATGATACAGACTTCTATAGTCCAGGTTGATCGAGCCTACTACCGCCTTCTTATCATCACAGATAAAATTCTTTGCGTGCATAAAGCCCGGAGTATACTCGTAAATGTTTACGCCTGATTTAACAAGCGATTTATAGTGATTCTTTGCAAGTGAATAAGCCATAAGTTTATCAGGTTTACCCGGAAGTATGATGCTCACCTCAACCCCTCTTGCTGCAGCGTATTTTATAGCTCGCTTGAGCTCATCATCAAGTATCAGATACGGTGTCGTTATATGTACATATTTGGATGCCCTGTTAAGGATATCCATATATACGTTCTCACCGACTTTTTCATCATCAAGCGGTATATCACTATAAGGCATAACATATCCCGACGCTTCAGGATACACCCCACCATCTATTTCAAGATAGTTTCCGAGATCAACCTTTGGCTCATCGGCAGACCACATCTGAAGGAACATCAGCGTAAAGGACTTAACTGCATTTCCTCTTACAAATACAACTGAATCCTTCCAGTGACCGAACCTCTCGATCCTGTTTATGTATTCATCAGCCATATTGATTCCACCGGTCACTGCAACCTTGCCATCGACAACAAGAACCTTTCTATGGTCTCTGTAATTGTAATAGGTTGAGATAAATGGATGGATCGGAGAAAATGTTTTTGCCTTGATTCCAAGGGTACAAAGCCTGGCTGCATAGTTATGCGGGAGAAGCTCCATCTCGCACATCCCGTCATACATAACCCTTACCTCTACTCCGGCCTTTACCTTATCAGCAAGTATCTTAAGGACCTTGCCCCACATATAGCCTTCATCATAGATGAAGAACTCCATAAAGATAAACTTTTCTGCTTTTTCAAGCTCAGCTATAAGATCATCAAAACAAGCCTCGCCGGTTGGATAATAGGCTACGTCAGTATCCTTATATACAGGGAAACAGCCGGTTTTATTCAGATAAGTATTAATCGACTTAAGACTCCGCCTCTCATTTCCAAGCTCTTCCACTACGTCCGTGTTTTCAGGAAGAGCATGCGCCGTTTCCTCTATGACTCTAAGTACATTTCTCTTAAGCTTTATATGTCCGAGATCAGTTATCGTGTAAGCAAGGAAAAGCGAACCGGGAACCGGAGCGATACTTATGATAATAAGCCACGTAAGCTTTGCCGATGATTCCATATCATTGTTAAACAGAAACAGAGTCATTATGATTCTGAATACGACCATTACATATGAATAGTGTCTGTAAAAGCCTTTCATCCAGGAAAAGATACCATAAAACAGGTATACCTGCAGAAAAAGGAGAAAAAGGATCCATACAAGTCTACTGAATACCAGTCTGAGAAAACCTTTTTTTCTATATTTAGTTAAGTGAATCTCACTCTCAACAGTACTGTAATTAACGACCTTCATCTTCCTACCTGATTCATATAAGATAGTGTTTTATCTTAAAAGAATATAAACTCTACAACTATCTTGATTCCGATAGCCGCAAGAATAAGCCCTCCGATAATTGCTGTTTTTCCTGTCACTCTTACCCCAAGTTTTTCGCCCGCACAAAAGCCATATATACTTATGAAAAATGTAATAGTGCCCACTATAATTCCGGCCACAAGGGCAGCCTTAAAGCTGAAGTATGCCGTTACAAATCCCATACTCAATGCATCTAGCGAAGACATTATTCCTTGGATCGTAACCTCTTTAAAGTCAAGCTCAGCATCCTGAACCTTGTCTTCATCAAGAGAGATAACGCCATCAACTATCAGACTCCATGCACTTCTGAGCAGAAAAAGGAGTGCAAGCCACGGCATAAAATAATATAGTATTTTAAACTTAGTAGCAACTGCATGTATAATAGCCCAGCCAAGCATAAAGAATACAAACTGGAAAAGCATATACATAGAGGCACATCTTACAGCCTTTGTCCCCTTAGACTCAGGAAAGCTTACCACATTTACAACAGATGTGGAAAAAGCATCCATCGAAAGCCCTATTCCCAGTAAAACTACTGTAATAAAAAACATCAAATCCATAATAATTATCTGCTTTACCTTATTCTTTTATTTCTCCGTTTATTTTTAAAGTCTTAAACACGTAATCCTCTTTGATGATATCCTCTGATCCGAATACCAGCTTTCCATTATCTGATACAAGATCCACGCTTACATCCGCGTTGGTTATTTCGATATCAACATCTTCACTATATCCACCGTAAACAAGCGCCTGTCTTCCGACACCTCTGTATTTATATGCTGCCTTTTCAACCCTTAGCTTTGTAGCTCCCATAAGCGAACCGGCTGCTGTGGAATTATCTGATCTGATTCCGCTCTGATAGTTCATATCTCTTAGGTTTATCTCCGCCATCTCTCCATCAACGGATCCAAGTATAACAATTCTTTGACCTGTACCAGTACACCTTACCAGAGACCGCTCGATTTTTATAGAAGTATTATTATTCAGACTTCCTATACACACTCCTTTTTGGAAGGAGTTATTCATCATCAGATCACAATCAGTTATAACTATATCCTGATCCCCCTCGAAAGAGCCTATACCAACCCCGGTTAGACTGGTCAAAAGCATAGTATATTTACCTTTATGAATACCGGTCATACCACCAAGTCCGGAGCCGATTCCGATAGAATTCTGACCATTTGATTCTATATATATCTCTCCATCCTGATAGAAATCGATCTGTCCATGACCTTTTTCCGGAGAGTTTCCGATACCAAAGCTGTCATAGCCGGAAAGGAATATCTTGAGGTTTCCGTTACTATCACCATCAAAAGTAAGCTTTGATGACTCAGGAACCTGTATTCCTCCGCCAACAAACCTGTTCTCACCTATAAGACTGAGTGCCATATCACAATTATCTGCCAAGATAATACACGGACGATTTTTAGTTGATAAAAGATTAACATTTTCAAGTGTAAGTCTTCCATCATAGCCTTCGAGGATCTCGATGTGAAGCTTGGTTTCACTATTTGGTGTTCCAACTATAGTAAGGTCTCTGAAGGTTGCGTCCTTTGCACCTATCACAATAGTTGATTTATTCATCTTGATAAGATTGTTTACTGATATCCTTCTAGTCCTGCCTGCAATGTACTCAGTATCCTGAGCCTCCTCCTCGATTGCTCTATAGTATCTGGCAACTTCAAGCACCTTGTTACTTTCTATAGACTTAGGAGGTTCAGGAACCGGCTTTGACAGGTAGAAGCCTTGAAGCAGATCAGCTCCTAGTCTGATGACTGTTGAAAGCTCTTCTGTAGTTTCAATTCCCTCAGCCAAAGCCTTGATATTATTTGCATGGCAGAAATCAACTATATCTCTTACAAAATGTTGTTTCTGCGGACTGCTCTCTATCTCAGTAATAAGAGATCTGTCGATTTTTACATAATCAGGCATATACCTGAGAAGATTTCCGACATTTGAATAGCCGGTGCCAAAATCATCTACCGCCATTCCGAGCCCAAGGCTTTTAAGTTCAGCCTTCAAAGTGTAAAGCTCTTCGTCCTCCAGCTCAGCCTGTTCGGTGAGCTCAACAACTATGCTGTCAGGGTATTTGGTTATTATCTGTCCTATCCTTTCCTCTTCCTCGCCTTCTATCTTGCAGCCGGGAATACTATTAATAAACAACTTTTTTCCTTCGAACCATTCTCTCTTCTCGTCAAAGATACGAAGTACATTTTTAAAGGTTGCTCTTTCCACATCGTTAAGTCTGTCCATCAGGTCCGCCATTTTGATTATATCAAGCGGCGACACTTTTCTTCTGGAATCAGAACGCATTAGAGCCTCGTAAGAATATATCTCCCCATCAACCGCATTTACAATAGGTTGGAAATGATATATAAATTTATTTTCATCCAGTATTTCACTTACTATCTCATACACTTCCTTCTCATCGTCATCAAGCTTTTCAACCTGTGACTTTATCTGTTCATCTGAGTAAAGACGTGTAGGGAATTTATTCTCTGCCTTAACAGAGCTTCTAAGCTCAAGAGCATTAATCACATGCTGCCTTCTATAGCTCTCAAGTCCTCTTGCGATCATTCTCAACCAGTGGCGGACCACATCCTCGATTCTGCCCACCTCAGAACCATAGCTTATGATCGAATAACCAAAGGATTTTTCCTCAAAGCTTAGAGGCATCATAAGAAAACATGATGGCTCGGAATCATCATAGCTGTGAGGGAAAAGCTCCGATGTATAAAATATCTTATCATCAGAAACTCCACAAAGTGATGGATTATATACATTGTACGAAAGAACGTTTAATGATTTTGCAGAATAGCCCGACTCAGGGAAGCTGTTCTGAATTATTTTATCATCACTCAGCCACTCCTCATTCAGACAGAGATCAAAGCTTTTCACGCCTCTGAGGTAATGAATATTCTCATAAACTACTCCGAATAACTCATGGAAGCTTTCAGCTCGAAGCATATCCTCCATACTGTAATTATGGATAGAATAAAAGCCTTCTTCAGAATCCTCTGTCATCCAGGCATCTCTTTTTTTACTTAAGCTTTCATCCGGCTCCTCAGTACAGCCACAGGTACCACCTATGAATAGCTTGCCTTCAGGATCAGGATTATCCGGAGTTTCACCATTTAACAGCTTTATCAGGCATTCTACTGAATAGCTTCCGTAATACTCTGCAGGAATATATGTCGAAGTAAGAGCAATCGGACTGCTCTTTCCTTCCTCTCCCGTTCCATAGCCTGCCACCTTAATATCTTCCGGAACTCTTATTCCTCTTGATGTAAGCTCATCAATAAGACCAATAGCCATACAATCGTTTGCACATACTATAGCCTCAGGAAGATTATTTCGTTTACGCGAAATAGTCTCTGCCAGACCAAGTCCGCTTGTATACCAGAAATCCCCGTAAAAGACTCTTTTCTCATCGACATCCAGCCCATGATCCTTCATAGCATCTCTGTACGCCTCAAGTCTCCTCTGTGAGTGAACATGATTTTTTCGTCCGGTCAGATACGCTATATCCTTGCAGCCATGTTCCTCTATCATATGAGAAATAGTAGAATATACCATACTATAACCATCAGTCCAGAAGTTGTAGAAATATTTGCTATCCTTGTCAACGCACACTACCGGGCCACTAAAGTACTTATGTATTTTTTCTTCTAATTCATCCTCTACTCCCGGAGTCTGTATAGTATCAGAAAGTATAATAATAGCTTCAAACATTTCATAATTGATCAGATTGAAAATGTTTGAGTCACCTATCTCCCTTTCCTTGCTATCCTGATACTTTATAAACATGGAGAAAACACAGACATCAAAATCTTCTTCAAATGCCTTTTTCATTACTCCATCTATAAATCCACTTTGATAATCCTCCTCCGGTTGTCCCAGAAGAAGGGCTATTCGTTTTCTGCTCATTAAATGTTCCCATGATAACTAAACTGTTTAAGCGGAAGTCCTTTGGAATTATATAAGTTCACCTTCCCATAATTAAAGAACCCATACCTTACGCCTGTTATCTTTTCCTTCTTTTTGATAATCAGCCTGTCGCCCTCTATACATACCTTCGGCTGATACCACTTTCCGACTTCACTACATATCTCAAATCCGTATACATGTGTATCGGACTCTGTTTCATCTTTAACCTCACCCCTTATATCCAATAGGAGGTTATCCATGATTTTTATTTCTCCATAAGTATTACTAAAATGTAATACTATATTTTCTTCTTCTCTTGTTATTTCTTTAAAGCTCATCTCCAGACCGGCAGGTATATCGAACACTCTTTCAAGAATTGTTCCTGCCACTCTTGTTCCGGGTGTCTTTTTATCCAGCGGATGAACATTAAAATATTCACCCATATCCGTAAGTGCTGTAAGATATACACCTTCATGCTTTTGGGAAAAACTGTCCTGCGCCTCTCTTATATAAGCCCAATCCCTTTTATCTTCCTTGTCCTCTATATACATCGGAAGCTGGATTAAGATCACAGGAAGCTTATCATCAATAAACATAGCTCGATACTCTTCTATAAGAGCTTCCAGAAAGCTGTAATAATAATCATTCTTTCCGGTTTTCTCGAAATTTCTGAAATTATTTACAGCATCCTCCTCGCCCTGATAGTAGACCACAGAACGAAGTGTGTATGGATAAATCGATTTCAGCATTGCTCTTTCAATAGCCGCAGGTCTGAAAATAGAATCCACACTCTGAGGAGGCGGCCATGGATATTTACCGATCGCATCGACTATCTCAGCGGGAGATATCCCATTTATTCTTTGCTGAATCTCCTCAGTCTTTTTTTCGTATTCCTCAACTGATTTTTCATATATCTCTACTGCATTATCCGGAAGCTTTTCTATAGCTGCATAGTACTCATCATAATAAGCTTTTCCGTATAAGCTTGCCTCAAGTCTCTCCTTGCTCAGCCAGCAGGTTATTGATGTACCACCCACATAGCAGTCAATCATACCTATCGCAACGCCAAGCTCCTTATGAAGTCTCAGTGCATAGTGGTATCCCATAGCAGAGATATCACCAAAGCTTTTTTTAGTCGCCTGTTTCCAGCAAAGTAAATCCTTATTTTTAATAGCCTCATATACAGAGCCGGTTTTGAAAACGTTATAATATCTGATATCCGGATAATTATCCTCTTCTATTATCTCTAAGCCGCCTTCGCTATCCTTTAATTCGAACTCGATATTGGACTGGCCGTTATTCAGAAAAACTTCTCCGTACATGACATTTCCGATAACAACCTCTTCACTTACCAGGTCTGAAGACTGTGCCTTTACAACCATATCGTATGGTCCGCCTGCCGCGTGTGCAGGTAAAGCAAAGGTCCACCACCCTTTTTCAGCATTATAAGTAGCTTCTATATCATCTATTCTAACCGTGATTATTTCAGAACATTCTGATTCACCAAAGATCAATACCTCTTTATCTCTTTGAAGAACCATGTTGTCAGCAAAAATCGGTGCTAGTCGCATATAGCCTCACCTCAGAAATTATTATTTACTACTTTCCTCAAGAAAACGCTTTATCTCTTCCATCTGATTCATCGCATCAAATCTTCCGAGCTTATACATCTTCTTTATCTTATCGATACTCTTTTCAGATCTTGCTATTTTGATAGTTCTGCTTGGCTGGATAACAAAGGTTTTTCCTTGAAGCTTACACCTTTCGATATAAAGAAGCTCTTCATTATACATAAGATGTCTCTCACGACATGCCTGAAGATAATCAGGATAATCAACATATATCTTTTTCATAAGAGGCATACTTCTGTCCGGCTTCTTCACATAGCCATAAGGTCTTGTAAGAACTACGATATTCTTCTCGAAGCCCATATCCTGCATAGCCTTAAGCGGAATACTATCAGTAGAACCTCCATCCAGATATTTTTTACCATCGTATTCAACTATTCTTGAAACAATAGGAAGTGATGCGGATGCTCTTACTGCATCCATCTGATTCTGCAAGTCTGTTATTCTCAGATACTCAGCTTTTCCGGTCTCAAGGTTTGACGCTGTAGAATATACCTCAATTTTTTTTGCTGCATTTTTATTGAAGGTCTCATAATCAAGCGGATAAAGCTCATCCGGAATATCATGATAACAAAACTGTTCATCACAAACATCACCGGTTTTAAACAAAGAGCTGAAGCTCATAAATCTCTTATCTGATCTGTACTTTACAAAATATCTGACATTTCTCGCATACTGCTCAGAAACATAAGAGATACCATGTATGATACCAGCTGACACACCTACAAGTCCGTCAACCTTTATTCCATTTAACATCATCTCATCTAAAACACCTGCGGTATATATACCTCTCATTCCACCGCCTTCAAGTACCAAGCCTGTTTTCATATCATTCACCTTCTATGTTATTCTTTCTATATTGTTCTTTTTATAATCATTCTTTCTCAGTAATTTTGACCTGAGGACTTCCACCATCATCCTCGTAAACCTTTAGACTAAAGTGATACTCCTTATCTCCATCCTTTATAATAAACTCGGACTCACCTACGTGATCGGCTTTTATTCTTACTGTACTGAAATCACCGGTTATATCTTTATTCTCAAGCTCCACGTGACCAAGCTCAGGATCCTCTGAAACTACTACCGCATCCTGTGTAAGAGCTATGCCCTCAGGCAGTGGATGAATACCATTAACGCTTAGACTTCTATGGAAAAACATTATAAATGCAATAATTCCAAGAGTTATCAGCAAACCAAACAGTCTCATCAGCTTTCCTGACATAAAAACATATATGTATATCAGCACCTGAAGCAGGCAGAATATCGCAAGACCAAGTCTGATAGGAAAATGATCCATTGTAAACTTAAACGATTTTCCTGCTATGCAAGACAGATACAAAATAACCGGTAGAAGTATTATAAAGCTGAGCCAGTTTCTCTTTTTAATAAACCATCCCACAAATGCCATCGGAAATGTCGCGAGCGACCACATAAACCAGTACTTATAGTATCCAAAAAGTCCCCATCCCATATCTGCAAACGGAACCTGAAACAGATAAATAAGCGGCTGGCTTATAAGAAAGAATACTAATGTCTTAAGTGCAGACTCCATAGGCTTCTTACAGTTAGACATTATTATTACAGCGAACAGTATCCAAGCCTCAACTGTCTCCCCTATATAGTGAAGTGATGTATTTTCAAATACGGGATATATCATAATTACTGCAGTAAATACTGCAGTAAAGAAAGCAAAGATTATAACTACCGGCCAGCTCATATTAAGGCCGCCGAAAATCTTATCAGCTATTCTTCTAATCAAACCCTTTTTTTCTTTCATATCATTTGTATCCATTATGTCCTTTGTATCCATTATAAAACCCCTTTTATTTTTCTGTGGATATAATTTCTACATCCTTTCTATTTTATACGAAAACTCCCCATTTGTAAAATAAGGGTGTATCTTTTTACAGATACACCCTGATATAAAAATCTTCACTATTATATTCACTATTTATTATTCACTAAAAAGGGATAAAGAAATTGTCTTACTGTACTTTATCAAGAGCCTTCTGAGCTATTTCCTGTGCTTCATCAAGAGCTTCCTTAGCGTCAACGCCCTCAAGCTCAACCTTGTCAGCTGCTATCTTAAGAGCATCATAGATCTCACCGCCTGTTGGATCAACAGGTCTGATTGAAGCATGTCCTGACTGTGAAAGCGGAACAAGTATTTCAGGATGATCCTTCTCATACTCCTTAAATGCCTCGCTGTCCTGAGTTGACTTTCTTACTGAAACATATCCTGTATTGATTGACCATGTTGCCTGGTTGTCAGGATTTGTGAAGAACTTCATGAACTCATAAGCACCCTTCTTCTCTTCATCAGATGATGCATCTACTGATACAAGCTGCTTAGCCTCTGCTGATGGAGCTGATGCACTGTCATCATCCCACGCAGGCTGCTCCATAGCACCAACCTTGGTAAAGTCAAGGTCTGCCTGGTCACCACTGGAACCGATATAACCACCTGCAGTACCATCTACAGCATCATCCATTGTGTCATACCAGTATTCCCAGCCCTGTCCACCTGAATGAACTGCCATAGTCTCATCATCATGTATCCATGTACGAACCTGCTCCCATACTTCAACCCACTCATCTGAGTTAATGAGAACTGTCTTTCCGTCATCACTAAGCACCTTACCACCATTAGAAAGCGCAAGATCTATAAGGTTATCCTCACCCCACATTGGCTCCCAGCCATATGTAGCATAGCCGCCATCTTTGATATCCTTGGAGATATCTCCAAGCTGCTTCCATGTCTTGATATCATCAGGATTTACTCCTGCCTTCTCAAATACCTCTTTGTTATAGTACATTACCTGTGTTGTTCCGTAAGCAGGGAATGCATAAACCTTTTCTCCGTCAACACCCTGATCAAAGAATACACTGAGATAATCATCCTTTGCAAAGTCTGCATCATCATTCATATATGTAGAAAGATCCGTCAGAAGGTTCTTATCTGCAAGATTTCTGGCTGCATCAACCTCGATAAGAGCTAAGTCAGGTGCTACATTTCCGGCAATACCTGCCTGAAGCTTCTGATATGTCTCATCATAGTCACCCATTGTTACAGTCTTAACGAAGTAAGTATCCTGTGATGCATTGTAATCATCAACGATATTCTGGATAACACCTACTGCTGTCTTTCCACCGGCGTACCAGAACTCAACCTCAACCTTACCCTCAGCATCAGTCTTTGTAGCTGATGTTGACTGCTGCTCTGTCTGCTCGGCATTTACATCTTTGGAGTTTGATGCTGTACTTACACCACATCCTGTGAGTGCTCCCATCAGCATAAGACCTGAAAGAGCTGCTCCTGCAAACTTCTTACTTCCATTACCTGATAATACTTTCATTTTCATAACCTTTCCTTTCTTTTATCCTTTGACTCCACTATCCCCGGCAAGACCGGATATAAACCACTTCTGGGTAAATGCAAAGAGTATAAGCAGTGGAATAACTATTATGCTGCTTCCAACCATGACCTTTGCCCAGTTTGTTCCATATGCACCATCATCTATAAAGAAGCTTCTCAGTCCCTGCGCTACCTGGTAGAGATTCGAATCCTTCGTTATGAGTGAAGGCCACATATAGTTATTATATAAAGAGATAAAACTCATGAGTCCAAATGTAACGAATGACGATTTAGTAACCGGCATTACTATCTTCCAAAGTATCTTCCAGTCTCCTGCTCCATCCAGCTTAGCTGCCTCAATAAGCTCCTTAGGAACCTGAAGGAATGCAGTCCTGAGAAGGAAGATTCCAAATATACTTACACACTGCGATATGATCAGACCTGTCTTTGAATTGAGCATACCCATTTTTGCAAGTGTTACATAAGCCGGTATATAAGTCGCACATGACGGAAGCATATAGGTTGCCATGACTATACCGAAAAGTACATTTCTTCCTTTAAACCTGATAAAGGAAAATGCATATGCAAGCATAGCTCCCGTTACTATCTGAATGAGTGTTGCAATGATCGCAACTGTGAGGCTGTTACCGATGTACTTCATCAGCGGTGAATTTTTAAAAACATCGATCACATTTTCCAGATGAATAACATCCGGAAGGATCATCTCAGGATTCATAGCCTCCTGACTTGTTTTCAAACCACCGAGAATCATCCACAGCAGAGGAAATATCATTATGATGCTTATAGCGATAAGCGTTATGTGTTTTAATCCTGTTACTGCAAACTTCTTCATCAATAATTCACCCACTTCTTAGATAGTTTAAACTGTGCAACAGAGAGAACAACTGTAATAAATACAATTATTATCGCTACGGCTGATGCCTGTCCCATCTTGAACTGCTCAAAGCCAAGCTGATAGAAAAGATACGTCAGAGTCCTTGTACTTCCGGAAGGGCCGCCCTGTGTAAGTATCTGTATCTGGTCATAAGCCTTAAGAGCATCAACCATAGTTATTATCGTAAGGAAAAATGTTGTCGGTGATATCCCCGGCACTGTTACATATCTGAGCTTCTGCCAGAAGCCTGCACCATCAAGTGCTGCGGCTTCATATCTTTCCTCAGGTATCTTGTCCATCGCTACCAGGTAGAATATCGCACTGTAGCCTATCCCCTTCCAAACAGTAACAATTATTACTGAAAGCATCGCTGTCTTACTGCTTGTCATCCACTGTGATCCGGGAAGACCCATCATTTCAAGAAGCTGATTTGCAAAGCCGCCCTTTGGCTGGAATATCCAGCTCCACACGATTGACACTGCAACCGTTGGTGTTATCCATGGTGAAAAAACCAGAAAACGGTAAAATGCTTTTCCTTTTATCTTGCTGTTAAGGAGAAGTGCAACAAAGAGACCGATTACAAGTGTTGGAATCATAGTTCCAATCGCAAAGACTGCGGTGTTGCTGAGTGCTGACCAAAAACCATCATTTGTTAAAACATCTGTATAGTTTTGAGTTCCAACATAACTGTAGCTTGGACTCATGTAGTCCCAGTCTGTAAAGCTCAGCCATCCGCTCTTAAGTATCGGATAGATCCAGAATAAAAACATCGGAACCATTGCAGGGAGTGTAAACAAAAGTATCTTCATTATTTTGTTTGACTTTGTCTTAATGCTTTCCATTTCTCTCCCTCTGGTTTTCTTTTGTTTTTGTTCGATTCTTTTTCTTGTTCACGACTTTGTGTGATTCGCAAGTTCGTGAACATATTAATACTTTGACTTCGTTTTGTCAACCACTTTTTTTATTCTTTTTTTATTTCCTTTAATTAAAGCCTGATATGTGGTAAAATCACTCTTGGTGACAACGGATAAAAAGATCTAATCAAACCAAATAAAATAAGTAGTATGTAAAGGGGAGAAAAAAATGAGTAATATTCCGTACAAGATCTATCTTGAAGAAAGCGAGATGCCAACAAAATGGTACAACGTAAGAGGCGACATGAAGAAAAAGCCGGCACCTATTCTTAACCCGGGCACTCTTCAGCCAATTACACTTGAAGAGCTTTCACCTATCTTCTGTGAGGAGCTTGCTAAGCAGGAGCTTGATGACACAACAACTTATTTCGATATTCCTGAGGAAATCAGAAACTTCTATAAGATGTATCGTCCATCACCTCTTGTTCGTGCATACTGTTTAGAGAAGAAGCTTGATACACCTGCTCATATCTATTATAAGTTCGAGGGTAACAACACATCAGGAAGCCATAAGCTTAACTCTGCTATCGCTCAGGCTTATTATGCTAAGAAGCAGGGTCTTAAGGGTGTGACAACAGAGACCGGTGCCGGTCAGTGGGGAACAGCTCTTTCAATGGCTTGTTCATACTTTGATCTGGACTGTCAGGTATATATGGTAAAGGTTTCTTATGAGCAGAAGCCATTCCGTCGCGAAGTAATGCGTACATATGGTGCAAAGGTTACACCTTCACCATCAATGAATACTGAAATCGGTAAGAAGATAAATGCTGAGTTCCCTGGTACAACAGGAAGTCTTGGCTGTGCTATCTCAGAGGCTGTTGAAGCTGCTACAACTCAGGAAGGCTACAGATATGTTCTTGGTTCTGTTCTTTCTCAGGTACTTCTTCATCAGTCAGTTATCGGTCTTGAGACAAAGGCTGCTCTTGATAAGTATGGTATAAAGGCAGATATGATAATCGGCTGCGCAGGTGGTGGTTCAAACCTCGGTGGTCTTATCTCACCATTTGCAGGTCAGATGCTTAGAGGCGAAGCTGATTATGAAATAATCGCTGTTGAGCCTGCATCTTGTCCATCACTCACAAGAGGTAAATATGCATATGACTTCTGTGATACCGGAAAGGTTTGTCCTCTTGCCAAGATGTACACACTTGGTAGTGGCTTCATCCCTTCAGCAAACCATGCAGGTGGTCTCAGATATCACGGAATGAGTTCAGTCGTATCAGAGCTTTATGATCAGGGACTTATCTCTGCAAGAAGCGTTGAGCAGACAAGCGTATTCGAAGCAGCTGAAATGTTTGCAAGAGTTGAAGGTATTCTTCCTGCTCCTGAATCAAGCCACGCTATAAGAGTTGCAATCGATGAAGCTCTTAAGTGTAAAGAGACAGGCGAAGAAAAGAATATTGTATTTGGTCTTACAGGTACAGGTTACTTCGATATGGTTGCTTATGAGAAGTTCAACAACGGCGAAATGAGCGACTACATCCCAACTGACGAAGAGCTGAAAAAATCACTTGATACTCTTCCAAAGGTTGACTAAGCAGTACAAATAAATATGAAATGAGGAAAGACTTATAATGGAACAATCTAGAAGTTCTTTTAAGGGTTCACTGGGTTTTGTCCTAGCCGCGGCCGGTAGTGCTGTCGGTCTTGGAAACATATGGAGATTTCCATATCTTGCAGCAAAGGACGGCGGAGGACTGTTTCTGGCTATCTACCTGATGCTGGCACTTACATTTGGTTTTGCTATGCTGACCTCGGAGACAGCAATCGGTAGAAAAACTAAGCAGAGTCCTCTCACGGCTTACGGAAAGGTACATAAGAAATGGGGCTGGCTCGGATTTTTGGCTAGTATAGTTCCTTTCATCATAATGCCTTACTACTGTGTAATCGGCGGATGGGTACTTAAGTACTTTATCGCATTTGTTTCCGGTCAAGGAAAGGCTGCCGCATCAGATGAATACTTCGGTACATTTATAACCGATAAGACTCAGCCAAATGTTATGCTTATCGTATTCATACTGGTATGTGCGGTGATTATATTTATGGGCGTAGATAAGGGAATAGAAAGATTTTCAAAAATCATCATGCCGCTGCTGCTCATTCTCGTTATCGGAATCGCTATTTATTCACTCACGCTTACTAAGGCTGAGGACGGAACTGTAAGAACAGGATTACAGGGACTAAAGATACTGTTTGTCCCGGATATGCACGATGTATCCCTGAAACAGTTTGCAATAACCGTTGTTGATGCAATGGGACAGCTGTTCTACAGCTTATCGGTTGCGATGGGAATTATGATTGCTTATGGTTCATACGTTCGTGATGAGGATAACCTGGTCAAGTCCATAAACCAGATAGAGATCTTTGATACTGCAGTTGCATTTCTTGCAGGAATCATGATCATACCTGCTGTGTATGTATTTATGGGCAAAGATGGACTTAGTGCATCAGGACCATCTCTTATGTTTGTATCACTTCCTAAGGTATTTATGGAAATGGGCGCAATAGGAAATGTTATCGGTGCTCTGTTCTTCGCGATGGTACTCTTCGCAGCAATAACAAGTGCTATATCAATCCTTGAGGCTATCGTTTCAAGTATCATAGATAAGTTTAATGCATCAAGGCATGTTTCAACAATTATCGAAACTATACTTGCACTCCTTATAGGAATCGCAGTATGCAGAGGCTTTGACGGAAGCAGTAAATTCTATATCGAAGCACATCTTCCAAATATGCCGGATGAAGCAAATGGACAGCTACTTGATGTTATGGACTATATAAGCAACAACATACTTATGCCTATAGTTGCTATATGCACCTGTATACTTATCGGCTGGGTTGTTAAGACAAAATATGTAGAGGACGAGGTTACAAAAAACGGTGAAAAGGCTAATCGTAGAACGCTTTACAGAGTAATGATCAAATATATCTCACCGATTTTGCTCTTCTTACTCTTACTCATGTCACTTGGTGTTATATCATTTTAAATAAAATGTTAATAACAATTTAAGTATCATAAAAATAAAGGAAGCTGATGGATATCACCACCAGCTTCCCTTTTTATTCTTCTTTGATTTTTAATCTTCTTTATTCTTACTCTTCACCGTTTATATATCTCTGAAGAGCAGCTTTATTTGCATCTATATCCGGTACAAGTACTGCCATTCCGTTTATGTTATCCGGATAGTAAGTACCCTCTGCAGGAATCAGATGACTGTCTGTTTCCTTTCCGAATACCATATTCCATGCCATCTTCATCATTCCACCGGTCTTAAGATCAGTTGATATATATGGAGCAGCCTTACTTGCTACTTTATAACCCTTTATGAAGTGACCATGCTTTACCTGACTGGTAACACCTGCGATAACCTTACGCTGTCTCTCTGTTCTGTCCCAATCGGAGTTACCGACGTATCTCATTCTTGAGTAACAAAGTATCTGACTAGGTGTAAGCTTATTTACACCCTCTTTAAGATTCCACTCTTCATCTGATACATCATTATTTGAACCAAGAGCAGGATTCTCATTCATATACTGAGCCTCCTCTGCAGTAAGCTCCATATCGAGCGATCCAACTGCAGCCATAGCCTCGAGGAATCCATCGAAGTCAACCTTCATATTACCATCTATCGTAATTCCGAAGTTTTCTTCTATCGTCTGATCCAGCAGATCTATACCACCATATGCGTATGCAGCATTTATCCTGTCTCCGCCATGTCCCGGTATATTTACATATGTATCACGCATGATCGATGTCATAGTAGTTATGTTCTTCTTACGGTTAAGGGATAAAACTATTATGGTATCAGTTCTCTGTCCTGTCTGACCATCTCTCGCATCCTCTCCAATAAGAAGTATATTGATGACATCATGCTTCATAGAGTCACTTCTTTTTGAAACCTCTGTATCTATGTGGTTAAACTTTCTGGTTATGTTCCATATAGCAAATCCCACGAGTAAAACCAGCACCAGAAGTATCAAAAGAATTATCTTGAGTACTCTGAACTTTTTCTTCTTTTTTTTCTTTTTATTCTTATTTGAAGGTCTTCTTGTATCCTCGTCCAGAGTTCTTCTTCCTCCACCTTCTGAATTATAGGAATCAAGAAACTCCTCATCGCTTACCATCTGATCAGGATCAAAGGTTCTTGTCCTCTTTGGTTTCTCCTGTGGTCTAGGGCGTTGTTGATTCTGAGGTCTTTGACGAGGGCTATCTCCCTGTCTTAAAGGCTCAACCTCAGCCCTTTGTCTTTGCTGTGGCCTTTGCTGTGACTGTGGTCTTTGCTGAGACTGCGGTCTTTGCTGTGGCCTTGGATTGGTCTTTGGTCTCGGTCTGGACGTTGGCTCGTCTACAATAAATGCCGAGTCCATTTCCGGTGAGTAATTACTTCCCACTCCACCATAATTTTTGTTATCATTTCCTGAATTGTAACTCATGTTAGCTCCTTTTTTTCATGTAATCATAGTTCTTCACTATCAAGATCCACTGTAAAAGGTCCATCATTTGTCAGTCTGCAACACATATCTGCTCCAAAGATTCCTGTTGCGATTTTCATATCTGACTTGTTCTCTTCAGCCCATAAATAACATTTTTTAACGATATAATCATATAAACCTTCTGCGTGTTCAGGTGAACCGGCCTTAATAAATGACGGCCTGTTTCCCTTCTTACAATCGGCATACAGTGTAAACTGAGATACGAGCAGAAGCGATCCCCCTGCATCTGAAAGACTCAGGTTGGTTTTGCCATTTTCATCGGCAAATATTCTAAGTCCCAGAAGCTTCTTTATCATTTTGTCTGCTATTTCCTCTGTATCAGTATCATTTACACCTATTAATACGAAAAATCCTTTTCCTATCTCTCCGACTGTTTTACCATCAACTGAAACACTAGCTTCAGTAACTCTCTGAATCAAAAACTTCACTTTTACTGTTCTCCATTCAGCTTAGCTATGATTGTCGGAAGCTCAGCATCAACCTTGTCATTATCCAACTGGCAGGTTCCTGCATTGGCATGTCCTCCACCACCGTAGGAAAGACATAGCTCTCCGATGTTGACCTTTGATGCCTTATTAATTATAGACTTACCTATCATAACAGCTGTATTCTGCTTTTTAAAGCCCCATGCTACGTGTACAGACATCTCTATCTCAGGCCACATAGCATAAACCATGAAACGATTTCCTGTATAGATAGGATCTTCATTTCTCAGATCTATAACAGCTACTCTGTCATGAATCTTGGTTATCTTCTTAAGCTGAGCCTTGAAAAGCTCCTGCTGTTCGAAGTACATCTCAACTCTTTCTTTTACATCAGGAAGCTCCATTACCTGCTTGATATCGTGATCTACGCAGTAATCAATAAGCTCCATCATGAGCTGATAGTTTGAAATCCTGAAATCATGAAAACGTCCAAGTCCTGTACGAGCATCCATAAGGAAGTTCATAAGTACCCAGTCCTTTGGATTAAGTATCTCATCCTCTGTAAAATCAGCACTGTCCCCCTTATCTACAGCAAGCATGATCTCATCAGATACTCTTTTAAATGTTTCTTTGCCGCCATAATAATCATAAACTACTCTGGCTGCTGACTTTGCGTCTCCATCAATAATATACTTACCTTCATATTCTTCAGGCTTGTTTCTGAGAAGCTCACTTTCATGATGATCAAAAGCAAGTCCTACTCTCTTATCAAAAGGAAGATTAGTTGTTATATCATTTTCAGTGATATCAACCTTTCCATCCTGAACATCCTTTGGATGAACGAACTTTATTTCCCCGATTATGTCCAGCTCTCTAAGAAGCATTGCACATACAAGTCCGTCAAAATCACTTCGTGTAATAAGTCTTTTTTTTGTTTCTTCCGCCATAACAATAACCTCCCGGTTTTATTACTATACACCACATCTTTTTTATTTTAACATAGAATTTATCTTTTTTAAAGTTTTACAAGCTCGAATTCATCCTTTGGCATAGGTTTAGCATAGTAGAATCCCTGTATCATATCACAGCCTTCCTTGGCGAGGAAGTCTACCTGTTCTTTAATTTCTACCCCCTCCGCTACAGTTCTCATATTTAGCTGCTTTGCAAGTCTTATAGCCTCTGATACTACTATTTCGCCTCTGTCTCCTTCATTTTCTCCTCTAAAGAATTCAGCGTCCAGCTTCAGGACATCGAGTGGCATATCCTTCAGTGAATTAAGTGATGAATAGCCTGAACCAAAATCATCCATGGAAACCGTAAAGCCGTATTCCTTAAGACGTTTTATAGTCTCTACCAGCTGATTCTTATCGTCGAAGAAAGCACTTTCCGTAAGCTCTATCTCAACGAGCTCATGCGGAGTTCCTTCCTTGTCTACCATATCGCGTATCTGTTCAGCCAGATCACTTTCAATAAAATGTGCCCTTGAAACATTTACCGAAATAGGAACACATTTTTTTCCCTGATCCAACCACTGCTTCTGGTCTCTCGCTACGTGAGTGATCATATAATGATCTATCTCTGTTATAAAACCATTTTTCTCAAAAATAGGAATAAACCTTCCCGGACTTACAAAGCCATACTCCGGAGAGATCCACCTGATAAGTGCCTCTGCTCCTCTCAGCTCGTTAGTTCTCGGATCATATTTTGGCTGATAATATACAGCAAACTCTTCATTATCAAGTGCTTTTTTCTGATGATCCTGAACATTATCTATCCAGATTCTCTCCTCGACAAGTTTATCATCAAAGAATACGATTCCGGATTCATCATTATTTCCAACGCTTTCTCTTGCCATACATGCATTGTTATACTCTTGTTCAATCTCAATATCTTTCCTACTACGTGCTCTGCCCTTTTCGTCAATTACACACTCCACAAGATCTACTCCGAGCTGGAAATCAAACTTATGATTTGTATCTATATGTTCTAGTCTTTCAACTAATACATCGAGTCTGTTTTTCAGGATATCCTCATTTTCAAAGGTAAGAAGAAGTGCAAAGCCTGACGATGACATACGTGCACTGATCTCCTTCTTGTCCAGAGATTCATCCAGAATTTCATGAATTCTGCGAAGCATCTCCTCACCCTTTTTCATTGAGTGACATATGCAATAATTTCTATAATTCACAAATACAAGACTGACCACAGCAAACTTCTTATTTCTGTTAGAGAACTTTCTAATTCTCTGCTCACCCTTAAGAAGATACCATGCTCTGTTTTTTCTGCCTGTGATGTCATCTGTAAAATACAGCTTAAGCAGCTTCCTTTGCTTCATCACATTTCTGATTATTTTGATGATCATTATTATAAAAATAACAATAGTAAGAATAACAACTGCAACAGCTGTCACGCCTATCAATAGGATATCATCCCTATTAACTCTGTAATAAGCCTTTACGACCAGCTTTCGCCTCGTCATTTATAAACTCATCTTCATCCGTTAAAACATCTATGTGATCATCATGGTCAACTTCTTCATGATTAGTTTTTGACAGCATATCAAAGAATTCTTTTGCTCTGAGACTTATCTCACCATCATCCGGATACACAAAGCTTTCAGCTGTATCCTCATATATCATTACAGGCTCTGAAACTCTAATCTTGACCTTGTCGCCTTTGAAGCTGCAGGTATTCTCGCCTTTTGAATGAAGCACATTGTTATCCTTATCAACGACCATATAATCACGACCGGCCATATCCAGATACTTATATATATCATCTGTGTCAGCGCTATCATACATCTGAGCCATGTACTCTATTTTATCGTATTCGTTAGATATCTTTGTATCAAGTGCATATCGAACAAACGAAAAAACCGCATATGCGAAGAAACCGGTAATTACCATCATAAGAAGAAGGGTTGTAACCAGTGACCCAACCCAACCTACTCTTCTGATTTTTTTAAAATTCTTTTTTCTGGTATTTGCCATAATTAAAGTACCTCATTCATACTTCCGGTTCTATAGCCTGCCATATCTATTGTTACATAATCAAAGCCTAAGTCTTTAAGCCCACTACACACTTTATTTCTTATGGTGTCTTCAGCAAGTACTTTAATATCCTCAGGAAGCACCTCTATCCTGGCTATCTTTCCGTGACATCTTACTCTCAGCTGAGAAAAACCTAACTCACCAAGCAACACTTCAGCCTTATCGATCATAGCAAGCTTTTCCTTTGTTATTTCTTCCCCATAAGGTATTCTCGTCGCAAGGCAGGAATAGGATGGCTTATTCCAGGTCTTAAGCCCCAGCTCCTTTGACAGCTCACGTATATCCTTTTTAGTAAGACCGGCCTCCTTAAGAGGGCTTCTTATCCCAAGCTCTTCAAGCGCTTTTACTCCCGGCCTGTAGTCTCCCATATCATCTATGTTTGACCCGTCAAAAATAGTTTCTACGCCTTCTTTTTCGGCAGCTCTCAGAATCTGCCCCATTATTTCCCTTTTACAGAGATAGCATCTGTTAACAGGATTCTTGGTTATATCCTTCACAGATGCTACATCAATACTAACGCAGATATGACGGATACCTTCCTTTTCGCAAAATGTCTTCATTTCTTCCACTTCTCTAGCAGGGACAAAGTCATTTACAGCCGTTATCGCTAAAACTCCATCCCCTATAAGCTCCTTCGAAGTCTTTAAAAGAAATGTCGAATCCACGCCTCCCGAAAAGGCTACTGCTATCCTATCAAATCCACTTAAAATTTTTCTTAATTTTTCTTTTTTTATCATTATGTTTTTTTTTTTTTTTTTTTCTTCTTATCAGTTTTTACAGTCTTAGTATTCTTATCCTTATCAGTCTTCTTACTATCATTCTTTGGCTTATCAGTCTTCTTAGCTTCTTCCTTCGGTTTGCCGGCCTTCTTGGTCTCTTCCTTCGGCTTGTCAACCTTCTTAGCCTCTTCCTTCGGCTTGTCAACCTTCTTAGCCTCTTCCTTCGGTTTATCAGCCTTCTTGACTTCTTCCTTTGGCTTGTCGGCCTTCTTAGCTTCTTCCTTTGGCTTGTCGGCCTCAACCGGCTGTACAGTTGCTTCTATCTTCTTGCCGCTTATCGGCTCGATAAACTTCTCATAATAATACTTCTCAAGCGCGATATACTCTTCACTCTTCTTATCTGTCAGGTGACCATGCATAGAGTCGATCGTGTTATCTCTCATAACTCTCTTTATGATATGCTTTGAAACTGCCTTACAGTGAATAGCAATTCTCTCAAAACAGTTCATAGAATCGTAAAGCGCAACACCACCTGCAACTCCACAGTCGCCCTCCTGGAGTCTGTCTATATGATGAGACTCAACAACATCTGCAAGCTCTCTAATAGCCTTCTCCAAAGGATTAACCCTGTAAGCCTCGTTCAGTTTATCGTGATTAAACGAGTCAAATGTCATATCGATTATATGACCTGTTGCTTCTCCCACAGCCTGAAGCTCCTTCATACCCTGAGCAGAGAAAACAACCTTGTTTTCATAATTTTCCTGAGCGATATACGCAAGGCTCATACAGTAATCACCTATACGCTCATAGTCTCCAATTGAATTCAGAATTTCGAAAATCGTACTCTTGTTATCCACTGTAAGACGCTGTCTGTCGATCTTTACGATATAAGCAGAAAGCGCAGTCTCACATTTGTCTATGAAATTCTCATTTTCAGTAAGCTTTGTAAATGCCGTCTTATCAAAATTCGTAAAAAGACCAAACGCGATCTTGTAGTTTTCCTGTATCTTCTCGCCCATCTCCTTCATCAGCTCCTTGCACTGATTAAGAGCGATTCCCGGAGTTTTCAGAAGCATGTCATCAAGTCTTCTGAGTTCTTCGTCACCTGTAACCTCATCTGTATCCTTAAGTATCTTTCCGGTAAGACTGGCCATCTTGCTGGAGAACGGCAGAAGAACCATACTGATAACAAGATTAAACATCAGATGGATATTGGCTATATCACCTCTGTTTACAACATCGGAGAACATAGGAATACCTACCGTATAATAGATAGCATATATGATCAGTGTAATAACCAGAGCGCCTATTATATTGAAAAGCAGGTAAGTAAGCGCAACTCTTTTGGCCTTCTTATTTGCACCAATAGAACCGATCATTATCGTCATACATTTGCCGATATTCTGACCTATTATGATAGGAACTGCAGTACCAAATGTAACACTGCCCGTTGCAGAAAGCGCCTGAAGAATACCAACCGAAGCACTTGAGCTCTGGATGATTGCAGTCAGGATAAGTCCTGTAAGTATACCAATAAACGGATTGTTAAACGAAAGGAAAAACTCCTGGAATTTTTCTGACTCCTTAAGAGGCGCAAATACCTCTTCCATCATAGTCATTCCATAGAAAAGAGTTCCAAGACCTACAAGAATACCCGCAACATCCTTTACCTTCTGTTTCTTTACAAAAAGAAAGATAAATGCACCTACTGCTACCAGCATAGGAGCAAAGGATGACGGTTTAAGAAGCTTAAGAACAAGATTGCCCGATCCAAGATCTCCGAGACGAAGGATCTGAGCAGTTACAGTACTACCGACATTCGCACCATAAACAACAGGTATAGCCTGTGCAAGTGTCATAATTCCGGCATTTACAAAACCTATAAGCATTATCGTCGTCGCGGCCGAGCTCTGTATGATACCTGTAACTCCCAATCCGAGAGTCCAGCCCTTGATCGCTCCAACACCCTTTTTCTTACTGGTTGTAAGTGTCTGAAGTATTTTTTCCAGACCGCCGCCTGCCAGTTTTTCCAGCGACGACCCCATCAAATTCATTCCATAAAGGAAGAGACCTACTCCTCCAAAAAGCTCTAGTATATTAATCAATTCTCTTCTCCTGCAAGCTATATCTATTCGTGAATGTGTATAAAGGCCTTACAGATTACATTTCAACCCACATTCCATAAAAGTATATCACAATTTCCTATTCAGTGGTATAATAAACCTAAGTTTTTTATTTGGGGGGGTAGTATTTTGAGCAATAGAAAAACTATCGGATTTCTTGTCGGCGGTATTATGGATGAGTTTATCGTTCAGTTATGCAAGGGTATGACTGAAGAAGCAGAAAAGTTTGATCTAAACCTGATCGTAATACCTGTCAAATATATCAACAGGGAAATGAAGGACATCCCTGATCTTTTTGAATATCAGTATCAGACCAACATAGAGAACATAACAAGTGAAAACATAGATGTTCTCATTGTCGCTGCCGACTGTATAGGCTGTCTTACAACAGAAGAAAATGTAATACGCTTTATGGATAAGCTTCGCGAGAAGAATATTCCTATCATTCTTGCTGCATCAAGAATAACCGGTTATCCGGGTGTTGTTTTTGATAACAAAGCGGGCATAATGGACGGAATGACCTATCTCGTTGATGAGCTTGGCTTAAAAAATATATGCATGCTTAAGTCTATAGACCACAATGCTGATGTTGCCGAGAGATATGAGGCATTTCTGGAAATGATGGGGTATTATAAGCTTGAGGTCAAACCAGACAGTGTTATAACCACAGAGCTTTCAAGATACTGTCGTGAGGACTGTAAAAAGATTCTGGATTTAAATCCGGATGCCGAAGCGATCATCTGCGTTGATGATGCTATCGCCATCACTCTCTACAGTGTTATGGAGGACAGAGGCCTGACTCCGGGAAAAGAGATCAAGGTCATGGGCTTTGACAATTCTATCAATGCGAGTATGATGACTCCTTCTCTCACTACTGTCGAGGCAGATGCCAAGACTATTGCAAAACAGGCATTTAGTATGGCAAGACTTTCACTTGACGGATGGAAACCGGGAAACAAAACCGTTCCTACGAGATTTATTCTCAGGGATTCCTTTGGTGCATTTCTCGAAAAGGAAGCCATCGATCAAAAGATCCTTGATAAGGCATATATAGATAAGTTCTTCCACAGAATATTCTTTAAGTTTGAGAACACCTCTAAGCAGGAGGACTTTCCTATATACATTACATTTAAAACCGTTATGAATATAATCATCGATTATATAAATGATGATATCTACAGTCTTGAAAGAGTCGGACTTATCAAGAAAAAGATAAGTGAATTCTTCAGACTCGGCGCACTGGAATATACTGATTTAGGCGTTCTTCTCGCCTTTATTGACAAAATAAAAAATGCTGCCATACAAAGACACGATGACCCTGTAAGGCAGTGCCAGTCAGCCGAAACCTTTTCAGCAATTCTTGAGGAGATTATGCTGACCATGAAGGGACTTTTCGTGGTATATCAGGATAACGTAAGAAGCTCTCTTTCATCTATCAAAACTCTTGTCGATGATACACTCAACATAGAGCACGGAGACGACAGCACTTATTGTGACATCCTGAAAAATATATCAACCTTCGGCGTTAAAAACGCATATTTATACATATATGACACACCTGTAGTTCATAACCAGAATGAAGAATTCAAAATTCCTGATAAAATTCTTATAAAGGCTGCGATGAATAACGGAGAAATCATCTCAATTCCAAAGCAGGATCAGGAGCTCAGCGTTAATGAACTATATGAAAATAAGTTTATAAGCGACGAAAAACACAGTCTGGTTCTTATGCCACTTTACTTCAGGAATACTCTTTACGGAAGTATACTTTACGACCTGACCGAATTATCTTATAGAGGTGGCGACTATGTTGCAAACCAGTACTCAACTGCAGCAAGAATCATCAATCTTTTAAATCGTGTAATTAGTTAATCAAGATAAGAAACTCAACCATAAAGAAACCCGTTGCAGTGCTGCAACGGGTTTTATTTATCTACTCTCCATTTTCAATAAGTGAATTAAGCTTACCTTCAATCCTTTCAAAATCACAGTAATACGTGAGATTTACTACTCTGTTGGAGGTAGAATTAACTGTTATAGCAAGACAATCATTCTTTTTCCTGTTGTAATAATAATAGGTATCAGATATTCCACTTAGGGTATCCTCTGTCCTCTGGAATACTCCATCGTAATTATATGACATCCTTTTAGAATTCTCGATCTGCGGTTGATTGATTCCTATTCCGTAGAATTTATACTTTCTACTGGACGTATTCACTGCAACCTTTACGTTGTTTTCGTATACTATATTCAGATGACCATCTGTCATTACATGCATTCCTGATTCAGGAAACTGTGTTACCTCTCCTATAAGACTGTTATCTTCATGAAAGGAAGTATCCAGCTCCTTTTCTATCTTACTTTCAGCCATAGGAAGCATCCTTGCAACCTCAAAGCCTCCGGAGTCCGTTAGATAGAATATTCCCTGATAAATAACATAAACTATAACAACAGCAATTCCAAAGCCGATAAGCTTCCTAAAAAGCTTCAGAAAGAATCTTATTATCGTACCTGTTGAGCTATTACCGAAAAGCTTTGGTTTATTCACAACAGTGGAATCAACATTTACCACTGCGTCCTCATCAAACATTCTTAGCAAAGCCTGTATCCAACCTGATATAAGCTTTGTCATAACTCCCTGAATCACAAGTATCATCATTACGCATGAACACGCAGTGATTGTAACCAAAGGATCCACCTCAACCTTGTTGATGAACTCACTTATCTCATACAACAAGCCTGTTAGGATAATAAATCTTATAGAGCAGAGAATAAAATGTAAAAGCCTGTCGGGTCTCTCACCCTTACTTAGCCAGCCCTCGATTTTTTCGACTGCTTTTTTCAAATAATCACTGATTATTATAAATATAAAAACCGCAATGATCAGCTTGATCACAAAATCACGAGTGGATCCGGTCGAATGCATCCAGTGAATAAAGTTTTTCCATAAAAGCGTGAAAAAATGCTTAAGCTTCGTCAATTCTCATTTTCCTCATCAAACTTCTTATTGTAGAAGGAAACACAATTTCTTCCACTTTCCTTAGACTGATATAATGCTCTGTCAGCTCTCTTAAAGAGTTCACTTACAGCTATTCCGTATTTACCAAATGCTACTCCGGCACTACAGGTAATTGACGGAATATCCGGTTCATCAGGATTGGAAAGAGCTTCATTTATCTGCTTTACTTTCCTTTCAATCAGCTCCTTCATGGAAGCATCCGAACGAATCATAATAACTGCAAATTCATCTCCACCGATTCTGCAGAC
>CACYJP010000010.1 GCA_902774725.1 uncultured Lachnospiraceae bacterium | reverse complement strand
AATAAGAGCCGCGATGCTTACAAACAAGATTCTAACACTCGACTTTTCAAAGAAGCCATATTTCTTGATAATGGTAAAAGAAAGCTTATTTTCACTTGAAACATTATCACCGTTTGTCGCACTAACTTCAAAGTTATATGTTCCACCCTCAAGATTCGTGTAAACCGCCTGAAGTGGTTCATTTCCCGTGAGACTCTGTGGCTCAGAATCAAAACCGACAAGCTGATAGAAAACCTGTATATTTTCTCTATTAGAATAACTAAGCACGGCGAAGGATATCTCTACTCTGTGTGCATTATCCGGAATTTCCAGCTTTCCGCCATTCTGATCAAAATAATACTTCTTTCCATCAACATCGATTTCTGAAACATTTATCTTTGGCGGTATATTATTCTTTTTAATATTATTTGAGTCAAATGTAAAAACACCGTCTTCTGTACATATATAGACAACACCATCTTCTTCGCAGCATCTTGAATTGATGGTAATTGTACTGTCAAGTCCATCACCTGTAGAATAATATCTTTCCTTAAGCGGAGCCGTTCCGAGAAGCTCACTCTCAGTACAATTAATAATACCCTTAGAACCAACGATGAACATCTCATCGGATTCATCACTCACAAGAATACTGTATATATTATTGGAAAAATCGATGTTACTTATGGATCTGAAGGTGCCATCATAGTATGACATACCATTATTGGTACCAATCCATACTCCATCCTTTCCTCCGACTATACAAGATACAACATTAGAATTAAGGCCATCATCATCCGTATAGTTTTGAACATCATCACCGTTTATTACATAAAGTCCACCACCGTCAGAACCAGCATAAATTATTCCATGCTCATCTTCAAAAAGAGAAATAATATTGGTATAATCAAGACCATTGTCATAATTATACTGTTTAATTATATTTCCGCTATGCGAGAAAATACTTATTCCATCCTTGGTTCCTACAGCAACATTTCCATTTCCCAGCGGACATGTTGTATTTACCAGATTACTTATAAGTCCGGTATATTTATTAAAGGCTTTGATACTGCCGGATTTTGTATATTCAACAACACCATATCGACGGTAGGTACTTATCCATATATTTCCACTCTTATCATGAGTTATATCTCTGATTGATACATTTTGCAGATATTCTGTAAGCTCGTTCGAAACGACTACATTTTCCTGATTTATTATATAAAGTCCTGTATCAGTTCCGATATATGTATAGCCGTCTATAACATCGATACAGCTCGTAACCTCAGTCGGGAAGCCATTATCCTTGCAGTAGTTTGAAAACTTTCCCTTTGACATATAAAGGACACCGTATCTGCTTGAAGCAAACCAGTAATTACCTTCGTAATCAATGATCATATCAGAGAAGTAACTGTCTATCTCCAAATCACTTATAGGGAAAAACAGACCTTCAATGTTAAAATAGCCTGTGCCATTATCAGCACATACATATATCCTGTTTCCAACAGGAATTATTTTGTTTATTCCATCCACACCCGAGTTGATCATCGAGGAATTATCAAAGCTTCTGAGTATAACAACATCTGTACCGATGGTACCAACAAATATGTTACCCTTGTCATCACATGCAATTGTCGAAAGCTCATCCATTGTATAATCAGAAGATGGTCTGCTATCAACCTTACCGGTTTTATCTATATTGAAAATTGTGTTTCCATTATAGATACCCCAGATAGTTTCACCACTGAGGATAAGCTTCTTAACATTAAACTTCGCAAGTTTCTCGTTTCTTACAAGACTGTCACCTTGTGGATTATAGGTATAAACTCCGTATGCTGTTGCTACATATATCTCGCCATCAGCGCCCTCGCAGATATCATTTATACTCTTTACACCATTATAGTATTCATCTGTAAAATGTTTTATTTCATTACCATGTATCCTAAAAAGTCCATAGTTATTCGTTGCTACCCAGAGACTCCCCATAGAATCCTGAAAAAGTGCATTAATATAATACACATCTCCCTTATCAGCATTCCAGAGATTGAAAAGCTTAAACTCATTTCCGTTGTATCTATAAAGGCCACCATCCGTACCTATCCAGATATAACCCGAACGAGTCTGATATATACAGTTTACCTCCATGCTTCCAAGTCCGTTATCCTGATTATAAATAACCTGCTTGTACTCAGAAGTAAACTCCTTTGCTTCAGTTCCCACGGCAAAAAGGTATGCCGATAAGCATACCAGTAAAACACATAGTATTCGGATCACACCTTTTGCACTGATTCTTCTCATGATAATCCTAAATGTATAATAAAATGTATAAATTCCGCTTATTCTTATGCTTCTCTAAGGAAAGCTTCGTATCCCTTTTCTGTCTCATATATATCAGCCTTAGAAGTCACTTCCCAAGGAGCATGCATATTCAGAACAGCAACTCCACAGTCTACTACTTCCATTCCGTAAAGTGAAAGGATGTATGCAATAGTTCCGCCGCCACCCTGATCAACCTTACCAAGCTCAGCTGTCTGATAATGAACCTTGTTATTCTCAAGGATTCCTCTTACTCTGCCCATATATTCAGCATTAGCATCGTTAGAACCGGACTTTCCTCTTGCTCCGGTAAATTTATTAAATACCATTCCTCTTCCGAGAAATGCTGCATTTTTCTTTTCAAAACAGCTTGCATAAAGCGGATCAAAGCCTGCACTTACGTCTGAAGAAAGCATCGATGAATTCTTAAGGCATCTTCTGAGAGAAAGATTACCCTTGCAGCCCGCAAGCTCAAGTATCTCAGCAACAGTATTTTCAAAGAATTTTGACTGCATACCTGTTGCTCCGACTGAACCTATCTCCTCTTTATCTACAAGAAGTGTGCAGGATGTTTTCTCAGGAGCTTCAACATTTAACTGAGCTATAAGTGATGTATAAGCACAAACCTTGTCATCCTGACCATACGCAATGATCATCGATCTATCTACGCCCATATCTCTAGGCTTTCCTGCAGGTACTATCTCAAGCTCTGCAGACATAAAGTCCTCTTCCTTCATTCCGTACTTCTTCTTAAGGATTTCGAGAACATTTTTCTTAACAAGATCACTCTTATCTTCCTTCTTCTCATCCTTTGAAAGCTTGATTGGCTTAGATGCTATAAGAAGATCGAGGTTTTCACCTTCTACTGCGACACTAGCCTTCTTTACCATCTGATCCTGAGCAAGATGTATAAGAATATCAGAGACACAGAAAACAGGGTCCTCATCATCCTCTCCGATAACAACATCTACTGATGTTCCGTCAGTCTTTACGACAACACCATGAATTGCAAGCGGAAGTGTTACCCACTGATACTTCTTGATACCTCCATAGTAATGAGTATCAAGATATGCAAGATCATCGCTCTCATAAAGAGGATTCTGTTTTACATCAAGTCTTGGAGAATCCAGATGAGCACCGAGGATATTCATTCCTTCCTCGAGCGGCTTCTTGCCGATATTGAAAAGCGCGATTGTCTTATTCATATTTACAGCATAAACCTTATCTCCGGCCTTAAGCTTCTTATTCTTAGCTATATAGCTTTCAAGGTTCTTATATCCCTTGAGCTCAGCCTGCTCAATCATATACTTAGTGCCTTCGCGCTCAGTCTTTCCTTTAAAGAGATAATCCTTATATCCCTCGCAAAGCTTCTCAAGATTCTTTTCATCAGTCTTATTATAAGACTTCCATGCATTCTTTCTTTCCATTTTTTATTCTCCGTTTTTTTAATGATAATATTCTTATAGTGTCTTACTAATGAACTTTATTCACATGTTTTATTACTAATACTCTTTATGCATATACTGCATCTATACACTCTTTTATGATTAAAACAGCTTTATCTATATCCTCTTTAGTAACAATAAGTGGCGGAACCATCCTTATAACAGCAGGCTTTACAACAGACATAAGCATTCTCCTGTCGAAGGCCTCGTGCTTAATATCTGCAGCAATATCCTTATCAAATACAACACCTACAAGGAGTCCTTTACCCCTGACCTCAGTCACATGAGGAAGCTTCCTTAGTTCAGCCATGAAGTATTCGCCCATTTCTTTTGCATTTACATCAAGCTTTCTATTTACTATCTCAGAAATTGCAGCATAAGAAGCAGCGCAGCAAACAGGGTTTCCGCCAAAGGTTGTACCATGAGTTCCTGCACCCAGAGCAGTAAAAGCTTCATTTGTTGCACACATCGCTGCAATTGGCATTCCTCCACCCATAGCCTTTGCCATGGATACAGCATCCGGCTTAATTCCATAATTCATATAAGCCATTATTTCTCCGGAACGTCCCCATCCTGTCTGAACCTCATCAAAAAGAAGAAGCATTCCCTTCTTATCACAAAGCTCACGAAGGCCGGTTACAAACTCCTGAGTTGCAGGATAAACACCGCCCTCTCCCTGTATTGGTTCAATCATAACAGCAATAACATCATCAGTGCATGCCTCTTCAAATGATTTAAGATTATTAAACTCAGCATACTTGAAGCCATCGACCAGAGGCTCAAAACCATGATGAATAGCACTTCCAGGCTGACCTGTTGCAGAAAGTGTAGCAAGAGTCCTTCCATGGAAAGAGTTAAGTGCTGTAACAATCTTATAACGTTTTCCGTTATACCTGTCATTTCCGTACTTACGAGCGAGCTTGATCATTACCTCATTCGCCTCAGCACCACTATTCTGGAACTGAACCTTATCCATTCCAATAGTCTCGCATATAAGTTTTGCAAGCATAGTCTGTGGAACAGTATAAAAATAATTAGATGCATGGATCATCTGGTCACACTGTTCCTTTATAGCACTGATAACAGCCTCATTACATCCACCAACTGAATTTACCGCTATTCCACCGAGGAAATCCAGGTACTCTCCACCATCCTCATCATATATATACTCATCCTTACACTTATCGGCGATGAAATCATAGCGCTTAAAAGTCTCATTCATATACTTCTCAGCTGTAGCTACAAGTTCATCCTTGTTCATTCCAAAATCACTTAGAATCATAATTTCCACCTCTTTTTATAAAAAGTATTATTAATTAACGTATAACGACAATCAAATTAAAGTATTATTTTATCACATATTCTCTTTATTGTCGATTTCACATACAGAGTATTTACATCACGACATACAGAGCATTTTCATCACGATGAAAACTGACTATTGAAAAGCTCGTAGTAGAACCCTTTCATCTCGAGAAGCTCATCATGGGTTCCCTGTTCAATAACTGCACCATCTTTCATAACAAGTATCACGTCTGATTCTTTAATGGTTGATAGTCTATGAGCAACAACGAAGGAGGTTCTGTCCTTCATCATTTTACCGAAAGCACGTTGAATCCTCTGCTCGGTTCTTGTGTCTATTGAAGATGTAGCTTCATCGAGAATAAGCATCGGAGGAAGCTTCAGCATAACTCTTGTTATACAAAGAAGCTGTTTCTGCCCCGCAGACAGATTGCCACCATCTTCTGAGAGAAATGTATCATAGCCGTCAGGAAGTCGTTTTATAAATCTATCAGCGTGAGTAAGCTTGGCAGCATTTTCAATTTCCTCATCAGTTGCCTCGGGGTAACCGTAAGCTATATTTTCTCTTATTGTTCCTGATTTAAGCCAGGTTTCCTGAAGCACCATACCATAGTGTGATCTTATACTTTCTTTAGTAAGAGTATTTATGTCTTTTCCATCCATGCTTATACATCCACTATCTATATCGTAGAATCGCATAAGCAGATTTATAAGTGTGCTCTTTCCGCTTCCAGTCGGACCGACTATAGCTATCCTCTGTCCCGGTTTCACATCCAGCTTCAGATGTTCTATAAGCTTCTTATCAGCGGTATATGAAAAACATACATCATCAAAATTCACACCGCCGGACACATCAGAAAGCTCGAAGGAACCATCTGTTTCCGGTTCCTCATCAAGTAGTTCAAACACTCTGGAACAAGATGCCAGTGCCGAAGTAAGCTCTGTCATAACTCCGGATATCTCATTAAATGGTTTTGCAAACTGTGTTGCGTAACCAAGAAGACATGTGAGCTGACCAACAGTAATAATTCCTCTCACTGCTCCTATCGCTCCGACTATTCCAACACCTGCATAAACCATGTTGTTGATCAGCCTGGTCGAAGGATTGGTTAGCGAAGAGAAAAATGTAGCTCTAAACTCTGCATCAACTAGCTCTTCATTAATTGCATCAAATCTAGCCTCTGCTTCATCCTCATAAGAAAATGCCTGAACTACCTTTTCATTTCCAACCATTTCATTTATAAGTCCAGTCATTTCAGCTCTTTTTTCAGACTGCTTTTGGAACATGTTATATGTCTTTTTAGAAATAAATCCTGAAATAAGAAGTGAAAGCGGTGTGAGGACAATAACAACTATGGCTACAAGGAAGTTTGTACGCATCATAAAGAAAAGTGTTCCTATTATTGTGATCACACCTGTAAAAAGCTGTGTAAAGCCCATTAAAAGGCCATCAGCCATCTGATCAACGTCATTTAATACTCTTGATACAACACTACCGTATTCATTTGAATCTACATAGCTTACCGGAAGTGTATCAATATGTCTGTATATATCAGACCTGAGAGTTCTCACAACGTTATAAACAACTTTATTATTTATTATTCCCATTAACCATTGGAAAAAAGCAGCACCTATAACTACAATTATTATCTTGATAACTATACCCACGACAGTATCAAGCTTAACCTGCCCCTTCCCAATTATATAATCAACAGCCTGACCTGATAAAATCGGAACATACAGCTGAAGTGCAACTGTAGCTACACTAGCCAGAAGTGATAAACAAAGAAGCCATTTATGAGGTTTGAGGAGCTGCTTAAGGTTTTTAAAATTACTACGCATATACCTTACCCCCTCTCTCCTTAAACTGGGTATGATATATCTCTCTGTATAATTCGCAGCTGTTATAAAGCTCATCATGAGTTCCAATAGCAACAGCTCTTCCATCATCCATTACTATGATTTTGTCAGCATGCATAATTGATGATGCCCTCTGGGAAACTATTATTGTTGTTCTCTCATCCCCAGTAGCTCTAAGAGCTCTTAGAAGCTTTGATTCTGTAGCAAAATCAAGTGCTGATGAGCTGTCATCAAGTATAAGAATTTCCGGATTTCTGGTAAGTGCTCTGGCAATACAAAGTCTCTGTCTCTGACCACCCGAGAGATTCTTTCCGCCTTGTTCGATTTTAAAGGCAGTCCTGCCTGTTTTTTGATCTACAAATTCTGCAGACTGTGATATCTCAAGAGCTTTTTCTATCATCTCGTCCGATGCATTACTGTCGGCCATACGAAGGTTATCAGCTATTGTTCCTTTAAAAAGCACCGAGCTTTGTGGAACTATTCCCACCTTACTCCTCAGTCCTTCCTTAGAATACTGCTTTATATCCTTCCCATCAATTCTTACACTTCCGGAAGATATTTCATAAAGCCTAGGTATAATATTAACAAGTGTAGTTTTTCCGGAGCCTGTTCCGCCGATTATTCCGATCGTTTCACCTCTCCTGGCCGAAAAGCTTATATCTGAAATCGCATGCTCCTTTGCACCTCCATAGCTAAGTGATACATTTTCAAAAACTATCTCAGCTTCACTATCTCGAGTAGCTCCACTTGCTTCCTGAGTATTCACAGAAGAATAACCAGTCTCTGTATTTTCAAACCTTATTCCGGGTTCCATATCAAATATATCATTAATTCTTTTCGTACTTGCCACTGCCTTTGTAAGAAGGATAATAAGGTTTGCAAGCTTTACAACCTCAACAAGCACCTGAGACATATAATTAACGAGCGCAACAACCTGCCCCTGAGTCATATCTCCTATATCTACTCTTAAAGCACCAAAGTAAATAAGGGCTGCAATTCCGAAATTTATGATCATATATGTTATGGGATTCATAAGTGCCGAAAGACGACCTACTCTAAGCTGAGAAGTCTTAAGTCTATCAATGCTTTTATCAAACTCAGCTTCTTCTATCTTCTGTCTGTTAAATGCTCTTATAACTCTTATTCCGATAAGGCTTTCACGCGTAAGCAGAGTTACATTATCCAGATCATTCTGTACATTTTTGTACATAGGAATGGAAATAAATGTAATAGCAAATACTACTCCTATAAGAAGCGGGAGAACGATAAGAAAAACAACAGAGGTCTTAACATCTACAGTAAATGCCATAACAACTGCACCAATAATGATAAACGGCGATCTAAGGAAAAGCCTGAGGAACATATTTACACCTGCAACCACATGATTCACGTCGCTGGTCATTCTGGTAATGAGGGAAGACGTTCCGGCTTTATCCAGATTATCATAAGACAGAGAATTGATATGCCTGAAAAGATTACGCCTAAGCTCTTTTCCCACTTGCATTGCGGCCTTAGCTGCAAAAAACTGTGCAGTAATAGAAGCGATATATCCAACAACTGTAAGTGCAACAAGTACGATACCACAGCTGATTATAAAGTCCTTATCTTTATTGGTTATTCCTATATCGATAAGCTTTATCATAACAAGCGGCACCATCAGTTCAAAGCTTGCCTCAAGCATTTTAAAAAGCGGAGCAAGCAATGCTCTGAATCTATAGTTTTTTAAATAACCGAGCAATCGTTTCATTTAAAGTAATCCTTTATAAATCTTGATGGTTTAACCTTTGATTCATTGAACTCCATAGGGACATACATAAAAAGCTTATCACTGCTTCTGGTGATTCCCACATAGAGCATTCTTCTTTCCTCTTCTATTTCTGCTAAAGCTCTGGATTTCTTATGAGGTATATTTCCATCATATAGGTCTATTATATGCACCTCTTTAAACTCGAGACCTTTTGCACTATGAAGCGTCATAAGCTGAACCTTATCAGAGTTATCTATCTCATCTGATTCAGCTATCTTTTTGTATAGCTCTCTTGTTTTTTCAATCATTTTAAACATTTTATCATAAGTAGGAATATCTTTTAACATATTTTGAAACTCATCCAGTGGACTTATCATCTCGTCATAATCTATTCCCTTTTCTTCAGCAAATGTCTTGAGAGAATTATCATAGCCTACCGCACTTCTTATATAATTCACAGCAGTATATGGTGCAAGTCCGTTTATAGTTCTAAGCTCAGATGTGAGTCTCCTGATATTCTTCTTGAGATATTCTTTATCACCAGCTTTTAGAAGCAGCTTTTCCATATCTATTCTATCCGTATCAAGCATATCTCTGCTGATATATCTGACCGGTTTATTCATAAATCTAAGAAAATGTTCTCTGGTGTTTTCACCGATTGCAAAGCATATATAGCTTATAACAGGTCTTACAACAGGATTTGAAAAAAGATCCGGTAGCGTATCTCTTACACTAAACGGAATACCATATTCCTGAAGCTCATATATCAGCTTCGACGGACCTATGTTGGTCCTGAAAAGAACCGCTATCTCATCATATGGAATACCATTATCATTTGCCTTCTGAATTCGACTTATTACAGACTTAACCTCTTCGCTTTCATTAGGAATTTTAATCAGATATATAGAGCCCTCCACATGCGACGCTGATTTTAGAGACTTATCATATCTTTTCTTGTTTTTGCTGATAACACCCTCAGAAAGCTCAACTATTTTTTCAGGGCATCTGAAATTATTAGATAGATTGAGTATTTTTGTATTTTTAAATTCCTTTGCAAAATAAAACATTATATCAGGCCTTGCGCCTCTGAATCCGTAGATGGACTGATCGTCATCTCCGACTGCATAGATATTGTCTCTCGGATGGGCTAACAGCTTGATTATCTCATACTGGATAAGATTTGTATCCTGAAACTCGTCGATCATTATATATGGATACATAGCCCTTATCTTCTTTAAAATATCCTGCCTTGAGCTAAGAAGCTTGTAACACTCTGTCACCATATCATCATAATCAACCAGGCCCTTCTTTGATTTATAATCAGTATACTGCCTGTAAAGAGATTTGAAATCATCATCAGACATATCACGGCTATAATAGTTGTCTATGTCAATCATATCAGAAGAGATTCTTCCCAGCTGATTCATCACACTTATAAGTGTATCCTCATTATCATAATTCTCTTTATCCAGCTTTCTGAGAATCCCTCTTAAAACATCCTTCTTAGCCTGTTCCTCAAGTACACCTAGTCTGTTTCCATATGCTGTACGAATGATCCAGTAAAAAAATGAATGGAATGTACCAAATCGAACATCTGTACACTTAAGTTCAGACAGCTCAAGAAAACGCTCCTTCATTGAAGCAGCAGCAGCTCTTGTAAATGTGATTACAAGGATATTCCTTGGACTCACCTTATGCTCATATATCAGGTTGTTAATCCTGTTAACTATAACAGTAGTCTTTCCGGAACCGGGCGTTCCAAGCACGAGCATCGGTCCGTTATACCACTGTATAGCCTCTAGCTGTTCATCTGTGTACATTTATTTCCCTTAAATCTCTTATAACCAAAAGCTAAATAGTTAAACTATATATATCTAATTGATAGACATTATATAACTAATAACAAAACCGACCTCCAATGGTCATGATTTGTAACCTTCGGGGCCGGTATTATTATCATATATAATTTTTACTTACCACAACATTTCTTATACTTCTTACCACTTCCGCAAGGACATGGATCATTACGACCAACCTTTGGAGCCTTTACAACAGTATGAGATGTCTTCTCCTTCTTATAAAGTGCATCCCTTGTTTCCTGATCGTATATCTTATCCCACTGAGGAAGTGTATACAGCCACTCTGCATTACATCCAACCATGTTCATGTAGAGCTTTTCTGTATCAATATCAATCTTAACCTCTGAATCCTCTGTGATATCATCAAGGTTATTTGATTCCTTCAAACTGTCATCAATTCCATCAAGGAATCCAACCATAGTCTGAATATCTGTTTCGTACAGCTGAGCAAGCGTCTTAACTGAACCTGAAATAACAACTGTAGGGTCCTCGAGAAGCTTCTCGTATATACCCTTCTCTATCTGAAAATAATTAAGCCAGAACTGTTTTCCTTCCGGTGTTCTGTCATCGAGACCGTAAGCAGTATCTCTCCACTCTTTAAGTAATCCCATTTTATGAACTTCCTTTCATATATTGTTTACTAGCGACACAGATTATATCAAATAAGTTGAAATGTGTCAAAAACGATGTCACTTCCATCCGAATTCAATAAAACAATTGCTACTATTTACTAAACACCTTCCTCAGCCAAACCATAACGTATAGTAATACAGGATAAATGATGAGGATAAATATCATAGCAAAGATATATCTGCTTCCTGTAATTAGCATATATATAAATAGTCCAAAAAGGCACGCATAAAAAACCAAAAGAAGTATCGCTATAATTCTTAAAGCTTTTCTTTTTTGCGGCTGAACTGTAATGTTTTCAACTTCAGAAATATTTTCATCCTCAGAGATATACTCTTTATTATCTTCCATATCTATCACCGTTAACTATTTATTATCCTTACCCTTCAGATATTCCATCCATTTTATAACATCTGCTTCGTGACCATTCTCTCCCGGTTCATAGAATCTCATATCCACCAGCTGATCAGGCAGATACTGCTGCTCCACATAATGTTTTGGAAAATCATGTGCATACTTATATCCTACGTGTCCGAGATCCTTAGAGCCGCTGTAATGAGCGTCTTTTAGATGAGGAGGAACCTCCGCGTTGCTATACTTCTTTACCGCATCCATTCCGGCAAAGATAGCATTTACTACTGAATTACTCTTTGGCGCGGTTGCTACATAGATAGCCGCATTTGCAAGTATTATCTGTGACTCCGGCATTCCAACTCTCTCTACCGCAAGAGCACACGCAGTCGCAACCTGAATTGCCTGAGGATCAGCTATACCAACATCCTCACACGCACATATCATAATTCGTCTTGCAATAAATGTAACACTCTCGCCACCATATAGCATTTTTGCGAGATAATAAACCGCCGCATCAGGATCAGAACCTCTCATAGACTTGATAAAGGCAGAAATAATATCATAATGATTATCACCATTCTTATCATATCTGATAGCTCTTCTCTGTATACACTCCTGAGCAACGTCAAGCGTTATCTCGATTTTACCCGTCTTCTCATCAGGCTCAGTAGATAAGATACCTAGTTCAATAGCATTGAGAGCCTTTCTTGCATCTCCTTCAGCTGCATTTGCAAGAAAATCAACCGCCTCATCGGTTATCTCACCACCATAGCTGCCCATTCCTCTTTCTTCGTCATATACTGCTCTTTTTATAAGAACCTTGATATTATCATCAGAAAGAGGTCTTAGTTCAAATACTGTTGATCTGGAAACAAGAGCACTATTAACCTCAAAATAAGGATTCTCAGTTGTAGCACCTATAAGAATAACCGTACCATTCTCAACATGAGGAAGTAAAAAATCCTGCTGAGCTTTATTAAATCTATGTATCTCATCAATAAAAAGAATAGTCTTCTTGCCATGCATACCGAGATTGTCCTTCGCACGCATAACAACTGCTTCCATATCCTTTTTTCCGGATGTGGAAGCATTTATTTCTTCAAACAATGAACTTGTAGTATTGGCGATAACCATTGCCAAAGTTGTTTTACCCGTTCCGGGCGGACCATAAAAAATAACAGAGCTGAGCTTGTCCGCTTTAATAGCTCTGTATAGAAGTTTTCCGGGACCAATGATATGCTCCTGGCCCACAAATTCATCTAGAGTTTTAGGTCTGATACGACTTGCAAGAGGAGACTCTTTTTTCTGCTCCTCTTGCCTCATATAATCAAAAAGATCCATTATCGTTCCTCAAGTTTATTGATCCAGAAGACCGAGCTTTTTAATGATATTATCAAACTTAATAATATCAATAGGCTTACAGATATAATCATCATAATCATTGCTGGCATAGTTAGCATCAAAGTCTTCATCAAGCGCGGATATCATAACCACCTTACACCTTGATATACGTGGTATTCCAAGCTTTCTCTCTGCATCTCTGATAGACTGAAGTGCCTTATATCCGTCGATTTTTGGCATCATAATATCGAGACAAACCAGATCAAACTCTTCTCCGTCCTTTATAGACTTTACGAACTCATCAACTGCTTCTATACCATCTGCAGCAAGTACTACATTTCCATATCTGGAAAGAAGCTTTGATAAGAACTTTCCACTAGCTATATCATCTTCAGCAACTAAAACCTTCATACATTTACCTCACCTTATTTATTATATCCTAAAGTTTTTATCCACTTATCATACAAGATATTGATTTCTTCCTTATATGATTTCCTTCTTTGTATAACCCTACGATTAAGCGAACAGACAATAAAAATACCAAGAAGCAGGTCAGCAAGCTGTTCAGCTGTATAGTCACAAGTAAGTTCACCATTATCGAGAGCACCTTGGAAAAGCTTTGTAAGACACTCTCTTCTAAATGTATAACCTTTCTCGACTATTTCACGAGTATGGGTATTGTGAAGAAGCTCTTCATATTGAAGCATAATAGCTGACAGGGAATAATAACTGTTATAATATGAACTGTATGCATCTACATATATAAATATCTTATCCATATAGCTCGTATCTTTTGTAGCAATTGTTTTAAATATACCACTGTCAAACTTAAAGTATGTTGTAACAACATCTACGAGAATCTCGTCTGTATTGGAACAATACTTATATATCATAGATTCAGTTATATTGGTTCTCATAGAAATGTTTTTTATTGTAAGTGAATCGAGCCCCGCATCACTGATTATATCTATTGAAGCCGAAATAATTCTGTCTTTCGCTGATACGAATTCTTCAGTCATAACATCCCCCTTTCCGCTCATACTATGTTTTATTTTATTGCTTATAAATACCTTTGTCAACGCTTTATAAACAATAAAAAAGAAGCAGAGATTATATCTCTGCCTCTCTTAGTATCGTAATTACTTTACAACTGTAACATTAACAGCCTGAGGTCCTTTAGAACCTTCATTAAGTTCATACTCTACTGTGGCTCCCTCTTCAAGAGTTTTAAATCCATCCATATTTAAACCAGAATAATGAACGAATACATCCTGTCCATTTTCATCTGTAATAAATCCATAACCCTTTGCATTATTAAACCACTTTACTGTTCCTTTTGCCATTACATAGCCTCCTAACTTTTACATTCTTATAGAATGGTATCACAAGTGAAGGCCACATTCAATTTACAAAACATCGGATTTATAAAACAAATTGTTATGATCAACCATTATTACATCTCTTGTACTATGATCATAATAATACATTCGATTGGATAAGTACTCTTCCATCGACAGTGTGCAAAGGTTTACTTGATTTACAGAATAATAAGCATATAGGATGTGGTTGATAGAGAAAATATCAGGAACCAACAGCATATGATGTACATTCGCTGGAATTATATAATAATTATAACCGATTTCTCTATATATATCCTCTAACGCCCCTTCATAACAAAGTGCCGACGCCCCATAATCCATTTCTTTATTAGATAGAATATAAAAAGGACATTCATCACTACCTTGGGTGTCCGGATCAATCTTGCTTAGATATTCACCCATTTCCATTAACCAAAAGGTTGAAGACTCGGGAGCATACTTGATAGCCATCTTAAGCAGCTCGTCAGCTGATATCTCCCAGGCATCACAAAGATTGTTAGACAGAATAATTATCTCTTCTGATAATCCATTCTTGTATTTCCACGAAGGCACAATCGCAAGATCAAAAAATCTCTGATGTGGAATAGTCATGAGTGCTTCTGCGTTCATATCATAATTGATTAGTATAATTCCTAATGATTTCCTGACATTACTTATATCTGCTGAAACAATATCCTTATATATCCAGCAGTCCTTATTTAGTTTTTCAAAGTTTTCCAAATAACTCATAATCATTCTCCTTTCTTAGGAAAATGATCATAGAATTGGATTTAGATTGGATGTATTCTAATTTTATCAGACATTATCATCATGTCAAGAATTAATATTAGCTTTCCTCTGTTACTAAGTCCTTAAGGAAGTCTGTAACCTTCTTCATTTCATCATCCTTACCAATTGTGATACGTAAGAATTCATTAATTCTTGGTGCATTGAAATATCTGAAATATATACCCTTCTTCTTTGCCTCATCAAAGATCTTAACGGCATCCACGTCAGGATGTGAAGCAAAAACAAAATTTGCAGAAGAAGGAAGAACCTTGAAGCCTAACTCCTTAAGCTCTTTACTAAAGCTCTCTCTCGTCTTGATTATTTTATTTATTGTACCCTTGAAATAATCATTATCCTTAATTACTGACTTTCCAAGTACAATAGAAGGATAATTCATCGTATAGGAATTATAGGAATACTTAACATTATTCAGATACTTTATAAGCATTGGATTTGAAACAGCATAACCCACTCTTAATCCCGCTAATGATCTGGACTTTGAAAATGTTCTTACAACGACAAGATTATCATACTCATCAATCAGATCTATTACCGATGAACCCTCAGGCGCAAAGTCAATATATGCCTCATCTATTATTACAATAGAATCTTTTGAGTTTTTAAGGATGCTGATAATATCATCCCTCGACATAAGTATAGCTGTAGGTGCATTTGGATTAGGTATGACAATTCCGCCATTTTCCTTATTATAATCCTCTGCTTTAACCTCAAAATCCTCTGTCAGAGGAACAAGCTCATACTTGATTCCCAGCATATCTGCCCATACAGGATAAAACGAATAAGTAATATCAGGGAAAAGTATCTTCTTAAAAAAAAAAAAAAATGTCATAAAGGACATAGCAAGAACATCGTCAGAGCCAACTCCGACAAAGACCTTATCCTTTGATACTCCATGGAAATCAGCAAGCGCTTCGACCAGCTCTGAAGCAGCCGGATTCGGATACTTTCTGAAATTATCTATATCGAGCTCTTTTATTTTCTTTATTAGCTCTTCAGATGGTCCATATGGATTCTCATTTGTATTCAATTTGATTATATCCTTATCTTCAGGCTGTTCGCCGGGAGTATAAGGAACTACCTTTCGGATATTCTTTTCCCATCCAAAATCAGACATTTTTATTACCTCACTTTAACGCTTCTACTATCTCAGCAAACTTCATTCCATTCGATGCTTTAAGAGTAATAACATCATCGGCCTTAAGAATACTCTTTATATATTCAGAGGCTTCAGGCTTTTCATCGAATGAGCTGGTTTTTATATCAGTGTTAGCTTTGATATAATCAGTGCTTTCTTTACTCTCATCGCCTATTGTTATAAGCTCATCGAGATCTAAAGCTCCACTATTAAACTGCTCAGCTATATAAATACCAACATCCTTGTGATACTGTCTGGAGTTCTCACCTAATTCAAACATATCACCAAGGACAGCTATTTTTCTGCCCTTTACATTCATATCCCTGAGTACATTAATTGCCGCCTTCATGGAATCAGGACTTGCATTATACGAATCATCAATAATCGTATATTTTTTATCAGATAAAATAATCTTCTGCCTGAGTCCCACAAAGCTTTCAAAGCTCTTAGCAGCCTTACTTAGATCAAGTCCCATATAATCGCTTACAGCCATTGCCACAAGACTGTTAAGTACATTGTGCGTTCCTAAAACACTGAGCTTAACTTCGATTCGCTTATCGCCATGGACAAATGTATAATTATTATACCCATTCTCAAATCTTATATTCTCAGCTCTGTAATCAGCATCCTCTCCGGTTCCATAATAAAATGTTTTTACTCCGGTTTTACCCTTAAGAGCATAAAGCATCTCATCATCAGCATTCAGAAAAAGTGCCCCATTTTCATTCATTCTGCCTGTTATCCTGAGCTTCTCATCTCTTATTCCCTCTCTGGTCTTAAGAAACTCGATATGTGCCTGACCTATCATTGTAACCACGGCAATATCAGGATTAACCATTCTAGTTAGTCTGTCCATTCCACCCGGTTCACTTATTCCCATCTCAAGAACCGCAGCCTCACTGGGATTATCATTTATACGTGAAACTGTAATAGGCACTCCTATCTGAGAATTCATATTTCCTTCTGTGTGGAAAACGCTGATATTACTGGAAAGTGCAGTCGTTATCATTTCTCTTGTAGTTGTTTTACCCACACTGCCTGTAACACCTACTATCGGCTTATTATAATTCTTTCTTATAGCTGCAGCTATATCCTGCATGGCATCAAGCGTAGAATCAACCTTGATATAAGCTTTATTTTCCGGAAGTGATTCCTTTTCGGACTGACTCAGTATCTCCTCTTCGCTTTCCTCTGTGAGAATAGCATCTGTTTTTAGAGCAGTGTCCGGAATAAAACGATGTGCATCAACCCTCTCTCCTTTTAATGCAACAAAAAGAGAGTCCGAATTAACCTGCCTTGAATCGATAACAATATCCTTAACCTCTTTATTTAGAAGCTCATCCTTGAATGAATCATCAATCTTACCGATCAGGTGACCATTTGTAAACTCAATTATATCTTTTATCAATATGCCCTTCATAAGATAATCATTCTCCCATTACTTGTATACTATTGATTCAGCGATTTCATCAGCCTTCTTCTTATCGATCAGTACCTCGATAAGCTTTAATGCAAAATCAATAGCTGTTCCAACTCCACGGCTTGTGATGATATTTCCATCCTGAACAACACTGTAATCTTCTCCCGGAAGCATTGCGCCTAAAAGTCCATGCTCAAGACCCGGATAACAGGTTGCCTTCTTTCCCTGAAGAATACCCATCTCTCCAAATACAGTAGGTGCTGCGCAAATAGCCGCCACATACTTACCTGCATCATTATATGCATTTACGAGATTCTTAACCTCATCGCTCGCCTTTAGATAATTTGTTCCAGGCATACCACCTGGCAGAATTACCATATCTGCATCAGTAAGGCTTTCAGAAATAGTAGTGTCAGCGACTACATTTATTCCTCTGGCGCCTTTAATATTTACATCATCCTTGATAGAAACCATTACGACCTCTATGCCTGCTCTTCTAAGAAGATCAACAGCTGTAAGGCCTTCAACCTCTTCAAAACCATCAGCAAGAAATATATATGCTTTTTTCATGATTATCCCTCCATTACTGTATTATAGAAATCATCAAGCCACTCAGCACTTATTCTATCTGCATGACCTTCATCTATCATTTTAGCTATTTCCTGTTCAATCGGTATACGAGCTGTACATCCGATTCCATAAGCACTTGCTATCGCATCCACTCTACTTGGTCCGAAAAGCTCATGCTTTTCCTTGCAGTTTGGACACTCAAAATAAGACATATTTTCAACAAGTCCAAGAACAGGAATATTCATCTTCTCAGCCATTTTTACAGCCTTGGAGACTATCATTTCTACAAGCTCCTGCGGAGAGCTTACAACAATTATTCCATCTATTGGAAGAGTCTGGAATACCGTTAATGGAACATCACCTGTTCCGGGCGGCATATCAACAAACATCACATCCACCTTATCCCAGAAAACATCAGTCCAGAACTGACTCACTGCACCGGCTATTACCGGACCTCTCCAAAGAACAGGATCACCTTCATTATCAACAAGTAGATTGATTGACATCATCTTGATGCCACTTTCTGATTGAAGCGGCATAATACCCATATCCGTTCCATAAGCTTTTCCATGAACACCGAATGACTTAGGAATTGAAGGTCCTGTTATATCCGCATCCAGTATCGCAGTCTTAAGACCGGCTCTGTTTGCCTTTACAGCCATTAAAGAAGTAACAAGAGACTTTCCAACTCCACCCTTGCCACTTACTATTCCAATTACCTTCTTGACATCAGAATACTCATTGCTGACCTTTCTCATGCCTTCCGGCATAGCTCTTTCAAAAGCCTTATCCATCGCTTCCTGTTTTTCTTTACTTATTTCTTCTCCCATTATACGTTCTCACTTTCTAAGTCAGATATTTAAAACATACAAACTCTTTCTATGCCATATATCTATTGGCACATTACATAACAGCAATTGTATCACATTCTAATTATTAAAGAAATCTATTTATTAAAGAAATGTCTTTATGAATTATTATATTTAAGGTATACTTTTATTGATAATAATACAATTATAATACGGAGAATAGATATGGCAAAAAACGATAAGCTCACATTTGTAATAGGTCACAAGAATCCTGACACAGATTCAATCGCCGCTTCAATAGCATATGCCAACCTGAAAAACACATTTGGCAAAGGCAATTACGTTGCTATGAGATGCGGTAACATCAGCAGCGAAACTCAATATGTACTTGATCGTTTTGGGTTTAAGGCTCCAAAGTTTATTGGTGATGTAAGAACACAGGTTCGAGATATGGAAATCCGTAAGCTAAATGGTGTTTCTGAGGAAATGTCACTTAAGGAAGCCTGGAAGTTTATGAAGGATAATAATATCCGTACTCTCTGCGTAACTGAGGATAAGAATCTTAAGGGACTTATCACTACCGGTGATATCATGGATTCTTACATGGGAGCTTATGACTCTACTACTCTTGCAAAAGCAAAGACAAGCTATAAAAATATCGTAGATACCCTTGACGGAGAACTGATTGTTGGAGATATAAATGATATTCAGGATAAGGGTAAGGTTATAATCGGCGCGGGAACTCCTGATGTACTAGAAGAATATATTAAACCTCACGACATAGTTATTCTCGGTGACAGATACGAGAATCATCTGTGCGCTATTGAGATGGAAGCTGATTGTATCATCGTATGTGCCGGTTCAAAGGTTACAAAAACAATTAAAATACTCGCAGAAGAAAAAGGCTGTAAAATAATCACAACACCGCATGATACATTTATAGTTGCAAGACTTATATATCAGAGTATGCCTGTCAGATTCTTTATGAAAACTGAGAATCTGCTTACCTTTAAGATGGATGATTATATCGATGATATACAGCCAATAATGGCTTCAACAAGGCACCGCTACTTTCCAATAGTAAATTCCGCAGGAAAGTACAAGGGCGTTGTCAGCCGAAGAAACTTCCTCGGCGTAACAAAAAAGCAGCTGATACTTGTGGATCACAACGAAAAAAGTCAGGCTGTTAACGGTATGGAGTCAGCAGATATACTTGAGATAATAGATCATCACAGACTCGGAACCGTTTCCACGAATAAGCCTATTTTCTTCAGAAATGAACCGCTTGGTTCCACATGTACAATACTTTATCTCATGTATCTTGAATCAGGCACTGAGATACCACCGAATATAGCAGGCCTTATGCTATCGGCTATTATCTCTGACACTCTCCTGTACAGATCACCTACCTGCACAGCATTTGATAGAAACGCAGGTAAGGTTCTTGCTACTATCGCCGGAGTTGATCCGGAGGAGCTTGCTAAGAGTATGTTCGCAGCTGGAAGTAATCTCAGCGACAAAACTCCGGAAGAAATAATCCATCAGGATTTCAAGAAGTTCAATGTCGGAGATCTTTGTATAGGAATCGGCCAGATAAGCTCTATGGATAATAATGAGCTCGCACATCTTAAGGAAGCTACTCTTCCATCTCTTGACGAGATTCGAAGAAAGGATAGTCTGGACATGCTCTTCTTTATGATGACAAATATCATAAAAGAGTCCTCCGAGGTCCTGTTCTCAGGCAAAGATGCGGAGTCAGTTCTTGAAAACGGATTTAATGTATCCACCAAGGATCACTCAAGCGTTACTCTTCCGGGGGTTGTTTCAAGAAAGAAACAGATGCTGCCTACTATAACTAACAATATAGGACTTAAGAATTAATATATATAAGAATCATTTTAATAATTAAAAGAGGCCTTTAAATGGAAATCGAAAGAAAATATCTATTAAAAAACATACCTGAGGAGCTTGATTTAAAAGAAAAGCATAGTATATCACAAGGGTATATAAATACTACCCCTGTTGTGAGAATAAGACAATATGATGATCAGTATATCCTTACAATTAAATCATCCGGTCTTATGAAAAGAATCGAGGTTGAAAAAGAGCTAACTGAAGAAGAATTTAACGAGCTTTCTACTATGGTAGTCGGCAATCTGATTCAAAAAGACAGATATAAGATACCACTTCAGGATAGTCTCACTCTGGAGCTTGATGTATTTCATGGAGATTTTGAAGGTCTTATAATCGCCGAGATAGAATTTGAAACAATAGAAAAAGCCGAGAGCTATAACGCTCCCGGCTATTTATCGTGTGAAGTAACTGATCAACCGAAGTATCAGAACTCTTCTCTAAGCTCAATGAGTAAGGAAGAAATCGAAGCACTTCTTTCTACTTAAAGAAATCATTTCCCTTCATATTATTCATAAGCTCATCAAGACTAGGCATATGAGGTCTGACAGCCTTATGAATCACAACTACAGTTATAATTACTCCAATTATTGAAGCAAATGTCGGATAAACCATATAGCCCACTGCAGTATTCATATTTGTAAGAAGGATTGCTATCGTCTGTGCATAGAAGCATAGATGTATAGCATCTTTAAATGTGATCTGAACCTTAATTATTGCTGTAAGACTCCTTGAAAGAAACGCATATACAACCGCGAAAAACCAATATCTGAGTCCTGTAATTGCAGCAAGAAGAAAAAACGCAAATACAAATGCTATATAAATAAGCGGAATACATTTCACAAGAAACTGGTTATTAAAGCCATTCGGGAAAAGCTCTGCATTTGAGTAAGCATAAATAACCGAATAAGAATCAGCATCCTTTTTATCTCCCACTCTTACGAACTTGGTGGTATCCGAGCCAATAGCAATAAAGTATCCCTCAGTAGTAAAATCCTCAAACTTATACTCAGATAAATTGGTATCAATCAGTATATCCGCATATCCGAGATTCATTTCAAATCTCTTATCCGCCTCAAGCTTTCCATCATTCATACTTATCTCAGGCATGGTCTCAGTAAAAAGCTTATTGAATCCACCAAATGAGATAATCCTGCACGCAACAGGTATAACAAAAACCATAACTGTTACAAGCAAGCTCAAGAAAAACAGATACCTCTTAAATCTATCCTTCGTCTGAATTGTAACATTTACAAGTTCTTTTGGCCTAAGTATGGAATTAACAAAAACATCCATCAACTTCATATAATAAAAAACCTCTATATCAATCCGAAATGTTTCATGGCATTATATATGCCATCGTCAAGTACATCATCTGTAACGTAAGCGGCAGCTTTCTTTGCCAGATCACTTCCACTTCCCAGACAAACACTATTAGGGACATATTCTAGCATATCAACATCATTATTTCCATCCCCAAACACATAAGCATTATGAAGTGGTAACCCAAAGAAGTCAAGCAGAAACTGAATCCCTGTAGCCTTACTATGTCCCTTTGGTTTCATTTCGCAAAACGGACCTTCTCTGTCAATGTAATCAAAATATGGTTCTATTGACTTCTTGAAGCCCTCTATATCACTCGTTTCATCAATAAAAGCGGAAAACTTATCAAATATGAAATCAGGACTATCAATATCATCAATCAGCGGTGCAGGATTTTTAGAAAAATATGCTACTATATGATCTCTGTAAGGATTATCCATTTCTTTATCATAGCAGGTCTTTTCAGCATGCTCAAAAACGCCTGAAAAACCATATTTTCTACAGTCATATGCTATTTTCCGGCATGCCTCCTGTGTATACTGCTTGTGATATAGGATCTTGTCTTCGTATCTTATATATCCGCCGCAGCCACATACATACCCATCAAAACCAATATCTCTTATAAATGGTTCGATATTCACGAAGACACGTCCCGTATTTATAAATGTTTTATCGCCTTTTTCTCTGGCAATTTTGATAGCTTCTCTGGTTGAATCCGGAAGGATTCTATTCTCATCATCTGTAATAAGAGTGCCATCTATATCGAAAAACAAAAGATTCATTAGATGTTCTCCACAAGATTGATCATCTCAATAGCACCGAGAGCACAGTCATATCCCTTGTTTCCTGCCTTTGTTCCAGCTCTTACTACAGCCTGCTCAATAGTATCTGTTGTAAGGATACCGAACATAACAGGAAGCTCTGCCTCAAGACTTACCTGGGCAATTCCCTTGCTTACCTCAGCGCATACATAATCATAATGGCTTGTCTCACCTCTGATAACTGTTCCAAGACATATGATTGCATCATACTTACCTGATTTTGCCATCTTCTTGGCAATAAGAGGTATCTCAAATGCACCCGGTACCCATGCAACATCGATATTTTCTTCCTCAACATCATGTCTTATAAGTCCATCCTTTGCACCTTCAACAAGCTTTGAAACTATAAACTCATTAAATCTAGCTGCAACTATTCCAATCTTTACTCCCTTTTTAGCTACTACATTTCCTTCAATCTTCATTCTTCATTCCTCCTATATTCTTCCTTATTATTTATTCTATGTTATCTATCCGATATTTTTTTATAGTTATTATCATACATCGTTCAGCATATGTCCCATCTTTTCCTTCTTAGTTTGAAGATAGAAAAGATCATACGCTGATGCTGCGACCTCGATAGGTACTCTTTCAACAATATCGAGCTTATAGCCCTTTAGACCATAAACCTTATCAGGGTTATTAGTCATAAGTCTCATTTTTCTTACACCGAGCTCAACAAGTATCTGTGTACCTATTGTATAGTCTCTTGCATCTGCCGGGAAACCGAGTTCTACGTTTGCCTGAACAGTATCTCTTCCCTGATCCTGAAGTGCATAAGCTCTGATCTTGTTTATAAGACCAATACCTCTTCCCTCCTGTCTCATATAGAGTAGAACGCCTCTTCCTTCCTCAGCTATCCTCTTCATAGCCGCATCAAGCTGCTGGCCACAGTCACACTTAGCAGAACCAAATGCATCACCCGTGAGACACTCTGAATGAACTCTTACAAGCACAGGCTCATCTGTAATCTCTCCCATCGTAAGTGCCACATGATGCTCGCCATTAAGCTTATTAATAAAACCATGTATTATAAAGTCTCCGTATCTGGTTGGAAGCTTAGCGCTTGAAACCTCTTCAACAAAAACCTCGTGTTCTTTTCTATATTGTATAAGAGCCTCAATAGTAGATATCTTAAGTCCGTGTACCTTGGCAAACTCTACCAGATCATCCAGTCTTGCCATTGTTCCGTCATCATTCATTATTTCACAGCAAAGGCCAACAGGCTTACAACCCGCAAGTCTGCATAGATCAACTGTAGCCTCTGTATGTCCTGCTCTTTCTACAACTCCGCCTTTTTTTGCCTGAAGCGGAAACATATGCCCCGGTCTTCTGAAATCATCCTTGGTGCTTGTTTCATCAACAAACTTTCTTGCAGTAAGTCCTCTTTCAACTGCAGATATTCCGGTCGTTGTATCAACATGATCGATTGATACAGAAAATGCAGTTGTGTGATTATCTGTATTAACTATACACATCTGAGGAAGATTGTATCTGTCGCTGTAGGAAGCATCCATCGGCATACAGATAAGACCTCGGGCATATTTTGCCATAAAGTTTACATTTTCTGTCGTTGCATGCTCTGCAGCAAAGATCACATCACCTTCATTTTCCCTTTCCTCATCATCAAGAATGACAACAGGTTTTCCGATTCTCATATCCTCAAGTATTTCTTCAATCGAATTAAACTTCATATCCTTTTCTCCAATCAATCTTCATTACTTTTAAATAAAGCCATTCTCTAACAGGGTATTCATATCTATCCCTTTATCCTTTGATTTTTCACTTTTAAAGGAAAGCAGTCTTTCAACATATTTTCCTATAATATCATTCTCAAGATTCACCTTATCACCTAGCTTCTTGAATCCAAGAATGGTTTGTTTTAATGTATGAGGAATAATTGATACCTTAAACTCATTGTCATCAACATAAGCAACCGTAAGGCTTATTCCGTCTATAGCAATAGAACCCTTTTCAACTATATACTTTAAGATATCTTTATCTGTTTTAACTGTGTACCAGACAGCATTATCATCCTTATCAATTCCGGAAATAATGCCTGTACCGTCTATGTGCCCCGAAACTATATGACCTCCAAATCGTCCATCTGCAGGCATAGCTCTTTCAAGATTAACCGGACTCCCAGCCTTCAGATTCCCAAGCGAAGACCTATTCATTGTTTCCGGCATTACATCAGCCGTGAAAAAGTCCTTGCCAATAGATGTCGCTGTAAGACATACCCCATTAACAGCAATACTATCTCCAAGACTTACATCCTTCATTATCTTATCAGACTGAATAATCAGTACAACTGATTTGGCACCTCTTTGGATGGCCTTTACAGTCCCTATATCTTCTATAATACCTGTAAACATTATTCATTCTCCCGAATAGCCTTATACCTTGCATAGATATCATCATTTATACAGCTTATCTTATCAAGCTTATACTGAATTGAATCAGCCACATCCTCTATTCCCTTACCGCTTACCGGAGAGGCACTGTCTTTTCCGCCGAAAATCTTTGGTGCAATAAATGCTCTTATTTCATCAACGTAGCCTTTACTAAGCATACTGAACGCCAGAGTTCCGCCACCTTCAAGAAGTAAGCCGTCTATTTTCATTTTTCCAAGCTGAATCATAAGCTTATCAAGATCTATCTGTCCATTTTCATCAGCCGGAATAAGAAGTGTTCCGATTCCTAATTCCTTAAGCTCTCTTATCTTCTGTCTGTTTTTCTTTTCGTTTTCAGCAAGAGATGCGATATAAGTCTTAGCTTCTTCAGCAGTCTTTACTATCTGCGAATCCATAGGAATCTTCAGCTCACTGTCACAAATGATTCTTATAGGATTTCTACCATATTCATCATGGCAGAGAAGCGAAGGATCATCCTTAAGAACGGTACCTATTCCTACCATTATACTTAAGAACTCATTTCTAAAGGACTGAACCAGCATTCTTGACTCTTCGCAGGATATCCACTTGCTATCACCCGTAACTGTACTGGTCTTACCATCAAGAGTCATTGCATATTTATAAACTACATAAGGAGTATTCTTAGTTATGTAATGAAAGAATACATAATTCATTTCATCGCATTCTTCCTTCATGCATCCGGTAACTACCTCGATACCTGCAGTTCTAAGTTCCCATACACCATTACCATTTACCAGAGGATTAGGATCATTTGAACCTATATATACTCTTTTAATTCCTTCAGCAATAATCGCTGTAGTACATGGAGGCTGCTTACCATTATGAGAACAAGGTTCTAAGGTCACATAAAGCTCTGCATCCTCAATATTCTCGCCTCTTTCCTTTGCATCCTTCAGAGCTTCTCTTTCGGCGTGAAGTTCACCATACTTTGTATGATATCCCTCAC
>CACYJP010000009.1 GCA_902774725.1 uncultured Lachnospiraceae bacterium | reverse complement strand
GCTTCTCTGCCAGAGCCTGCTGTGTTAACTTGTTCTTTTCACGCAGTTCTTTTATAACTGCTCCTGTTACATATTGGTTCATAATTCTCACCTCCATGAGGTGATTGTACCCCGATACCATGGGGATCACAATCTACGGAGAGTAGAGCAAAGGATTTACTATACCTCCGAAGGTTTTGCAACATTTTTCCAGGTATACAAACTCGATTTCATCATCTACTTTTCTTGTATCAAATGAGCTATAACCCATTCTCTCATATAGTCTTATATTTTCCAAACTTCTCGTACTGGTAAATAGTTCATATCTTTTCCCAGGGAAAAGCTTTTCTATACTAAGTATAAGTCTGGTTCCATAACCCTTTTTCTGATAGTCCGGATGAACCATAAGTTTACCTATATAAACCGTTCCATCCTCTTCATATGCTCTGACAGAACCGATTATTTTCCCATCGGAATTGGTCATTTTCAGTACAATACCCTGCTCGTATTGAGCCTCAACTTCTTTCAAAGTTTCAGTAAGTGGCTGGATTTTCTTTCCACCGAAACGTGCAGCTTCACTCTGATACGAAAGATACTGAAGTTCAAGAATTTCTTTCAGATCTGCCTTGTCTGCTTTTTTGATTTCTGCAAAGCGTTTTTTTTCCATAATCTCGTAGATCATTACTTCGCCATCTCCGATATCATGTTTTCTATGTTCTACAGTCCTAAAGCCGCGATGCTCATAGAACATCGTTGCCGGAAGTGAGGCATCCAGATTCGCATTTTCATATTCAGAAAAAATCTCTAACTCAAGATGAGCCATAATAATTGAGCCATATCCTTTTCCTTCATATTCCGGAAGTACATAAACTCTGGTTATATGATTTTCATCTCTGCTGCCGGTTCCAACTATAATTCCATCCACCTTTAGTATATCTACCTTTCCAGCCTTTATATCCCTGGTAATATTCTCAAGGCTGTGAAGTCTTCCAAAGAAGTCTACTACAGCCTGAGTGTAATAATGCGGATAGATCGTCGCCTTAGTTCCCCGTACGATATTACAAACAATCTCAGAATCGCTTTCTGTGGCTTTTATATATTCTATTCTACCCATTACTCTCCCTCCGATATCTATCATTCTTTTACCTTCAGATCTGCGATTGATACATAATGCTTCACCGTAAAGTTCTCCGGTGCATTTTCCATCATCATCTGCATATGTTCCTTATCCCAGGCTTCAATATCTGCTTCTGATAAGGAAGCTCCTACGCCTCTACATGCACGTATTCTTCCATGCCATGAATCTCTCGTAAATGGAACATCGACTCTGAACTCATTCTGTGATACAAGGTCAAATGTAGTCAAATATTCATCCGGTACCCAAACAGGATGAACTGTATCTCCACAACCATTCCAGGTCGGATTATATTTCAAAACAATCTCTTCACTCTTGCCTGCTATCTCATCTTCGAAAGGGAGCCAGCCCATATAGAGGATCAGAAAATGTCCTCCCGGTTTCAGCATCTTTGCAAACTGAGGTGCAGTCACTTCATGCTTCAGATACCAGATACACTGGCATGCTGTAATAACATCAAATGTATTATCAGGAAATGATACATCCTCCGCTTTTGCTGCAAAGAATTCGATATTCATTCCTGCTTCAGTAGCAAGGACTTTAGCCTGCTCGATCTGATTCTCAGCTATATCAGATCCAACCCATGTAGCTCCGTACTTATACATATTTCTTGGAAGAACACCGGTTCCTGTTCCAATATCCAGGACCTTCTGACCATCCTTGCAAAGTCCGAGATCTAAAATGTAATCGTAGAACTCCTGTGGATATATATCTCTATACTTTGCATAATCCTTTGATGTCTTTCCCCAGTCAAAAGCTTTTCCCTTATCTATATCTTTAATAATCATTTTCTTTATCCTCCATTCTTATATATTTACAATATCTATCGAATCGTAGTTTCTCGATTCGCCTATATAAATAGCTTCAAGCCTGTTTTCATTCTCCTGCCGGAATCTCATCATTTAAACTTTTGTTTCGGTAATTGAGATTTGTCCTAAGTGAATATCCCTGACTTTCCCAAAATGAATTTGCCGGATCATTATCCTTAAATACCAGTCCGAAGATTTTCTGAATCCCTTCTTTCTTCAGTGCCTCCTCTGCAGTAGAAACAAGACTCTGGGCTATACCCATCCTACGAAAGTCCGGATGAACCGATAGGTGATGGACTATGGCACGGCGTCCGTCATGGCCTGTAAGGATTACTCCAATTATCTTTTCGCCTGACACAGCTGCAAAGCAGGTATTGGGATTACGCTTCAGGTATCTCTCAATTCCATCATAGGAATCGTCCACAGGATTTAAAGCCCTTCGACTCTGCTCTGTAGCATTCCATAATGCATATATCGCATCATAGTCCTCTATAGTTATCTGTCTTATATCAAAATCTTTACTCATTTGTAAACCGCTCCTTATCTATATAAACATCTCCATATCTATACATTTCCAATTACCAACCGACAGCTCACAGTCCCTTATATTATACTCTTTGAAACCCACTGCTTCGTAGCAGTGCTTTGCACTTTCATTATTCTCGAATACCCCAAGGTCGATCCTGTTTGCACTTAAAGTTTCCTTTACATACTCAACTCCCAGAAGGAGCATCTCCCGTCCATAGCCCTTTCCACGAAGCTTTGGATCTATAATAACAAATCCAAATCTTACACTGCTTTCATCATCATCTCTTGGATATCTTATAATAAAATGTCCTATAACATTTTCCTCTTCATCTTCTGCTGTAAGCGGGAAGAATCTGCCTGATTCAATCTGCGGAGCATAATTTTCTTCTATATCATTTTCTTCCAGAGGGTATTTATTAAATCTGTCAGCCGACCATTTATACAGCTCCTCCTCTGTTCTCAGCCATGTGGCAATTATGGGGGAATCTTCTTTTATATATTTTCGTAGTATCATATTCATTTCCTCCTTTGTAACTAAAAAACCACCTATCCGAACTAGATAAGTGGTTTAAAAATACTAATATATTAAAAACAAAAAATTATATAGTATATTACACTTTTCTAATTCCTGAACTTTCACATATCAAATTAAAACCATTCACTAGTCTGACTAGAGATGATCTCATCCACTGATGTGAAGTTGCGGGAACTAATCTACGCATATAATATAACTCCTTGAATAAATACATTTTTGAAAAAAGATGTTTTTAGGATACTCTCCATTTTTTAATCTGTCAACACAAACATTAATACATGAATTCAATCTGACTATAGATATAACTGAAATCTATCTTGCAGTCTCCATCCCATATAGCAACAGGTATAGTATCTTCGAAAGAATAATCCTTTGGCCCGATATCCTTTGCAAAATCAAAGACTGTAACTCTTTTTTCATCAGGATATACTATCCAGTATTCTCTGACACCGGCATTTTTATATTTAAAAAGTTTGATCATTACATCTATGACCAAATTTGTAGGCGAAACAACTTCAACAACCAGATCAGGGGCCCCCACAATTCTGGCTCTGGTAATCTTGTTTCTGTCACATACAACAAGTACATCCGGCTGGACCATAGTCCTATTATCACAGTCCAGCTGAACATCCGTAGGAGCTACAAAAGGAACACATTTCCCACCTTTTTTAGAAACATAATTTTTAAATAAATAGCATATCTCAAACCCTATACTCTGGTGAATAGTAGTCGGAGCTGCCATATCATAAAATTTACCATCAATCAGTTCAATCCTCGTCCCCTCCGGAAGAGCCAGATAATCATCCAACGTTTTCTCTCCTTCATAGATAGAAGTTGAAGCTTCGTTTTTCTGACCTTTTTTATAATCAGCATTATATGCAACTGCTGATTCATGAACCTCATAAATGTTGTCCTTATCACCCAGAACATCACTGAGCGCCATGATAGTTTTATATCTGGGTGAAGAAGTCTCACCACTAAAAATCTTTTGAAGAGTTCCCACCGGAACGCCGGAGAGTTCTGATATTTTTTCGTATGAATAACCTAATTCTATTTTTCTTCGCTTCATTTCCTCGATAGTCATAGCAGCCACTCCTTTCCGTTTATTATTTATTAACGGTATCTATATATCCATTATAATATATAAAACGGGGTTTTTCAACCTCATTTATCCGTTTTCGGTATATTTATGGCGCCTATCTATCACTATCAACTTTTCTAGTTCGTCTTACTATTATATGTATTCCACTCCTAATGCTGTTAACCGCTTTCTCATGTTCTGGACTTTCTTCTCCGGAAATCTGCTGCCGATACATTTTCCCAGCATTTTAACCTTGATTCTCCTCCTGTAAATGACTTACAAATTCTTCTTCTGTTTTTTATACCGAAAGAATATCGCAGTTTCCAGGAATTGAACATTACCCACTTTTTTGTGGGTATAATAAACCCAGCCCAAACGGCCGGGTCAAGCATATTTAATCAAAGAAGGATCTTATTCCTACACCCCGTCACACTTCAATTAATTCTTTCATCCTATCATTCACAAAATGTGCCAGCATATGAGCCAGTTTCAGGTTAAGCATCATAAAAAGAATGCTCGCAACTATGATAAGGATTGTTACCATATCAAAATTCATAGTCCTAATACACCTAAGGAGTATATTCACGCTGACCGGTAAACATATCAGACTTGTAATAAAACTAGGTATGTATTTTCTTAGATAAACCGTCTGACCAATATGAATTATGAAATGTCCCGCAAGTGCAAGGAACAGTCCGTACCACATGGAAAGAAGTATCTTATTAGGAAAATAATACACCAGCAGGCTTACTCCAAAAAACGGAATAAATTCCTCATATACTGCCGCCGCAAAGCCTTCCGTCTTAAAGTTTCGATATGCTTTCAAAACTCTCGGAAATCTATCATATAGATCCGGATTTCTCCTGAAGAACCATTCAAACCCAACAATTTCCTCCATATCATGAAATATAAATATAATAGGTAAAAGCAAAATATATTCCTTCATATAGCAGATCACCTCATCTCCAAAACGCCAAATAAAATTACTCACTTGTGTACTTTTGAATGTTATGATACATTATGTACAGATGAGAGTAAATACTTTCGAAGAAAGATACACAAACTTGCATATATGTGTAATTTACTATGAGGTCTTCCTCAATGGAAAACTTAAGATGGTTTGAAAAAGGAAAGGTAGCCGTTAATCATGAATAATTCCCAAAACCCATCTGCAATAAGATCAAAAAAAGAGATCACCGATGCATTAATTAAACTAATGCAGGATCACCCTTATTCTGAGATATCTGTTAAACAGATAGTCCTGGAAACACCTCTGGAAAGAAAAACATTTTATAATAACTTTTCTTCCAAAGATGATGTTCTGGATTCAATTATAACTAACGCAATACATGAATATGCTGTTGCACTGACTTCATCTCCAGATGGTCCCCTTTCCGTAATCTTTGAATTCTGTGATAAAAACAGGGAAATGCTTGAACTTCTTCATAAAAACAATCTTCTCTACCTGCTCCTATTAAAATTAAACGTAGTAATTCCGGAGTTAAACTGTTCCCTTGATACGAGTGGAAATCCATTTGCCCAGATAATTGGAGATCTTGATCCTGACTATCTGATAGCATTTAATATTGGAGCCATATGGAATATCATTTTCAAATGGGTAGACCGCGGAATGACTGATTCTCCTGATGAAATTAAAGCCACACTTGAAGAATATCTGAAGAGAATAAATTAATAACTACTCTTTCAATTACTTATTTTTGAATATGGTATCCGCCGTCTGCATATAAATTAGTTCCGTTAATGTAGTCAGCCATATCAGATAACAGGAACATAACAACCTTTGAAATATCCTCTGGCATTCCAAGTCTTCCTTCAGGAATGAGTGCTTCAGACTGTGTTCTCACCTCTTCATTATCAAAGGAAGCCTTTGTCATTCCGGTATATGTAAATCCGGGAGCTACTGCATTTACCTGAATATTATATGGGGCCAGATCCAGCGCCATAGCTGAAGTAAGTGCAACAACTCCACCCTTTGACGCTGCATAATCAGTCATGTTGTTTCTGAATATCGAAGATCTTATACAGCTGATATTTACTATTTTCCCTTGCTTCTGCGGAATCATCACACGAGATACATACTTCGATACTATAAACATTCCAGATAGATTGACTGAAAGAACATTCTCCCAATCAGCAGTTTCTATTTCATAAAATGGCTTACTGTTTCCCCATCTTCCGGCTGCATTAACAAGTCCATCTATTCTGCCAAACTTTTCTACCACTTCGTTTACGATACTTTTGATTTTTGCTTCATCCGTAATACTGGCCATATAATGATGATATCGAGAATTTTCTATACTACTTTCCTGTTTATCAATCCCTATGACAGTCGCCTCAGATTCAAGAAGCTTTTCAGCTGCGCTTTTCCCGATTCCGGACGCGGAACCCGTAACTATATATACTTTATTCTGAAAATTCATATCACACATTTTCATAAACTCCTACATAATACTTAACAACACTTTTTTGAAGAATTCTTTTCAGTTGCACCCTTACAAAGACCACGGATAAATGTACAATACTCCGTCATAACTTCTTTATTAACTGAATAGTAATGCCACTTACCTTCCTTTCTGTCATTCACAAGACCTGACTCCACAAGAATCTTCATGTGATGAGAAAGTGTTGGCTGAGTGATACTGAACTTCTCCAGAATCTTACATCCACATTTTTCTCCATCTGAGATCATCTTTACTATCTCGAGCCTATTAGAATCTCCAAGTGCCTTACAAACTAAAGCTACATCCATTTCTTTCATATCATCCACCTCACATTGATATTTATCTATGTGTTGTAATATACATCATATATAGATATTTGTCAATGTATTTTTTTATAGTGATGAAAATGTTGACTTAAATACTCTACTTTGATAGTATTATCGAAGTTTATTAAATATGTAAATGTTGCCACCGGGTAACAGAATGCTTTTGCATTCGCACGACTGTACGCGTTAGGTCTTAGAAGCTGCAGTTATGCGGATGTTTTTTACTTTTATGATCATTTACTGGAGAATTATGGGATGAATATACTAGAGTCTATCAAACGATTAAAATGGTACGAATCACTTCTGTGGGGAGTATGTATCATAGCAATTCTAATCTCATATTTTATTTTTACTGAGCGAAATACATACACTCTCGTAGCTTCATTAATCGGCGTCACTGCATTAATCTTTGTGGCAAAAGGAGATGTACTCGGTCAGGTGCTAACCGTTGTTTTTTCACTCTTCTACGGTATCGTCTCATTTAAATTCAGATACTACGGCGAGATGATAACATATCTTGGAATGACTGCTCCTATAGCTGCAGGTGCGGTAGTCACATGGATACGAAACCCATACAAAAATGGAGAAGTACGCGTTAGACATACCTCTCCGAAACTATGGACTATTCTTTCTTCCCTTGCAATTATTGTTACAGCTATATTTTATTTTATATTGAAGAGACTTAATACTCCAAATATGATTCCTTCAACAGTATCAATCACAACTAGCTTCATGGCCTCAGCACTCAACTTGATGAGAAGTCCTTACTACGCTCTTTTTTACGCAGCCAATGACATAATTCTTATCGTCCTGTGGTCACTTGCTTCTATGGAACATATATTCTATCTTCCAATGGTCATATGCTTTATATGCTTCCTGATAAATGATTTATATGGATATATAAACTGGCAGAAAATGAAGCATAATCAAAAATAAAAAACTAAGTCTCATGCCGTGTCAAAATTCCACTATAAGACCAACATGAAGCTGCTGGAGTCTGTCACCTAATATCTCTTTCATTATTCCATAGGCTCTGTCCTTAGTACAGTGGCCAGTGCATACATAATCGATTCCTGTATCCAGGATATTTCGAGCTACATTTCTTACTTCTTCTTCGGACTTATTAAAAAGATGGAAACCGCCGATCAGGCCATAGACAGGCCCCACTCACCACTTAAGCCATTATATGGTGTATTATCTACTATTACTGTCATCTTGTTATTCAATATCATTTCCACCCTTCTGTCATATTAATTATATCCATATACCGTGTCATTCACTCCAAATGTATTATTTCTTTCTTGGGAACCACATAATACATCTGTTCACCTGTGACTTATATTCCATATACTCCTCTCCGTACAGATTTTCAAGCCACTTCTCTTCTGTATTCTTCAAAACTATGGTCATAATCCCCCAGTTGATAATCTGGATTACTATAAGCCACCAATTATGACACATCAGTCCTATTCCTATGATTGTATACCACACGCCACTATACATTGGATTTCTTACCCAGGCATATATACCACCTGTTTGAAGTCTGTTCTCGATAATGCTGTCGTCCATATCAGATTTCATAGCCCCTATAAACCAGATAGCCAGTCCTGATAATAAAATAAGAGTTCCAATAACTCTGAATAATATAACCCATAATCCACCCAGCATTCCAGATTTTAGTATATTTCCAGAAAGCAGCATACCAGCCAATGTAAGAACCCCTAAACTTCCGACGAGATAAGGACCCACTCCAAACATTGGAAGTTTCTGACTATCTTTAACATAGTTTTTCATGTCAAAAACCACCTCTCACCCTTCTCACATTTCTGTTCATCATATGTCTGCCATAATACCTAAAGGCAAGTTTCTTGATAAATCCCATTTCCTGATGATGCTCTTTAATAAGTGCATCCGGAGAGTCATAGATTCCGAAATCCTGATTGATTCCTGTACTCTGAATATAAGTGTTATTACGATTGAAATCTATAACCGGATTCTTAAAATCCTCAACTCCAACACCTAATTTGCAAAATGCACCAGTGCAATTACTATTCTTCTGCTGAAGCTTTACGAGATAATCCTTATCTATAATAAATGCCTCCAGCTCATACCATTTGCCCTCTAGGTATACCTCTACCCAGCTATGGAATATATTCTTCGGAGCCTGTTTATAAACAAAGCCTGTCATGGCTCCTTCCTGAAGTTCTTTTCTAATAGTAAAGCCGTGAACTCTGCATGGTATACCAACTGCTCTGAGTAACGCCATGAAGAGTGTCCCCTTAGTATTGCACTGTCCATATCCATCCTTCAGAACCTTTGAGGCAGGAATACTGTCATCCACATTGTATCCAAAGCGAATCTCATCTCTGATAAAATTATAAATCGAACGTATTCTTTCAAACTCTGGAAGGTCTCTCCAGCCACGCTCTTTTATAAGTTCCTGGATCTTGTAATTATCATAATCCAGCATATGAGTCTGAGCCAGATATGACGCACTAAGATTTTTCTCTATACCATTTTCAACATCAAAAGCTTCATCACTTTCAATAGTTTTATCTGCTTCATTTATTTTTCTTTTAGCATTATATGAGTCATCTTTTCTAAGTGACATCACAAATGTATATTTACATCTGATATTCTTTTCAGCCTTAAACCCGAATCTCGAGAAAAATACCTCCTTATCACTATTAAAATATTCTTGAAAATATTTTGGAGTACATATAGTTTCAGTGATATACATAGGAGCGAATTTTATCTTGTTAGAAATACCTTTTTGTCTTTCCCAATCAAGAATTATAAGATGACCATCCTTCTTAAGAAGCCTGTGAGCTTCTGATAGAATCCCATTCCAGAGGTCGGGATTACATTCATGAAGAGCCAGACCTATGATAATGTAATCAAATAGCTCGTCCTTAAGTCCAGTATCTGTAGCATCTCTACAGATGATCTTTACATTTCTTAGCCCCAAGCTATTTACCTTCTGTCTCGCCTTAAGAAGCATAGACTTTGATCTATCCAGTTCCACAACTGTTACCAGCGATTTCCTAATTGCAACGCCGATTCCATTGGATCCAGTCCCGCAGCACATATCAAGGACTCTGCATTTTTCATCAGGTATCAATTCAGCCAGAACATCCCTTGGATTTCTTCCATCCTTCTTTCCATTATCCCTAAGAAATGTCTTATCTAAAATGTCATAACCTGGTGACATTACCTTATACATATATTTACTTGCTAGCTTACTTGCCATCTCGATTAACTCCTTATCAAACACTTGTTTTATATGTTCATCTGTTCATATGTTAATACATCTTGCCTTATTTGTCAACAAAAAAAAGAAATGCCTTTCGACATTTCTTATAGTTATTTGTTCTTTTGATACTCTTCCAGATAAGTATTCATTTCATTCGCCTGGGTAAGCTCAAAGATATATTCAATTATTAGCGATAATATAAAAACAACGAGCACTCCAACCGCAATACTTATAACAACTTCTATCCTATCTGACGGTATATTCGGCGCTTTGAATACTATCAAAAGTATTGCCGCCTCAACTATTAGTACATAAAGAACATTTCTTATAATAAGTCTTTTCATGCTCAGCTCTTTATCTGATTGAAAAAAGAATACCGGAATCACGCCTATAAACGCATAAAATAGTGGCGAAAAAAATGCCTCGTAACTGAAGGTTCTGTCACCATCAAATAACATTCCCACAACCATTAGAAGTATGGTAATCAGCGTTACAAGTATAAAATATAATCTAAAGGCTTCACCTAATCTTTCCTTTATTCCATATTTATTTTTCACTTGTCACCACCACCCTTCAATGCATTTTTTAAGTCAGAAACATATTTTCTGGAAATCACTACCTCTTCATTATTCTTAAGGAGTGCTGTGTATCTGCCGCTAAGCGCAGGTTTTATAGACTTTACCTTCATAAGGTTTAAAAGCATTCCCTTCTGAATCCTGATAAATGTTTTACCTTGTAGCATGTCTTCCAACTCATATAGTTTTAGTTTTATCTCATAACTATCTTTCGATGTATAGATAAATAGTCTATTATCCACCGATTCAGCATAGAATACATCCACTATAGGAATCTCTATACGCTGACCATCATGCTGCGTACTCAGCTGTCCCTGTCTGGACTTCACAAAGGAAATGATTTCCTGCACGTCATCCGTTACCTTATGACAGCGAATCTCAAGAACTTCAGATTCATTTATAGGGATTTTTCTAACCCTTAATTCCACTCTAAGTCACACTCCTACTATACATTTTATAATAGCAAAATTATAGCAAGCAGACTGGTTATTATCAAACCTCTATTTCACATCCTCAATGGCACTTGTTCTGAAAGTCTTCCATATCGCTATGCAGTATATTGAAAGAAGAACAACTGCAATAGTCACCGAAATGTAAAGCTCTCTCTCCACGCTGCCGAAAACCTTGAGAGATGCCTCTTCGTTGCTGATTGCTGAGCAGGCGTTATTTATCCCATGGAAGATTATACAAGGCAGCAGACTCTTACCTTTATAGAATAGTGTAACAAGTGTAAATCCAACTGCTATAGCAAACACTATCTGAAGCAACGTTTCAAGCATATCCTGACCATTCAGAAGATTAACTATATGGCCTATTCCAAAGGTGATAGAAGAAACTATTATCGCGCTCTTTACATTTTTCTTTGCCATACCTACAAAGAGAAAACCTCTAAAGATAATCTCTTCAAGAAATCCTACACATAACATACTCAGTATATAATATGCCGTTTCGGGTATACTGTAATTCAGCTTCACTCCGAAAAATACACTTGATAATCCAACAAGCATAAGTGGAATGAAGAACCATGCTTTTGATAACTTATATTCCGGTTTTACAAGACCATACTTTTCAAACAGGTCATTCTTCCTGAGCCATGCCAGTAGTATTACAGAAAAACCTATGTGGAAGATCATCGATGGAAGCTTAACTATTCCAACCGTCTCCGCAATCGACTCAGCTATACTCGTTCCCACAACATAGATAACTATACATATGATTGCAAAAGTAACTTCATTTTTCTTATAGATTTTGCTCATCTTATCATTCCTTTCTTTATACAAAAAAGGCTTGGAAACAGCCGTTTTCTTTTTGTTAAAACGACTATAACCAAGCCTTGTAATTCTTTCAATATTTTGGAATGTAAGATGCATTTTTTCACTGTAAGATGCATAGAATCCTGCCGTTTCAGCCATCGCTGCCATAGGCATTAAAAAGATCATATAAATCCATAGTGGAGTTCCCGATAACATTAGGTTCTTCTTAATTTCTTTTTTTGTTATTAGTCCTAATTCTACAACTCGATCCTTTACATCCTGCTCATAAAAATGAACTCCTCCCACCGGACCATTCTGAATATCAATAACACATATCATCAGCAAGACAAACGAAAAAATAATCCCTTCAAAAATAGTTAATATCATAACCGAACTCCTTTTTTTATAATTTGATTTGTTATATAACACTTACAATATGACATAGCCATTTTTATATTTCTTCTCCGTTTTTATATTTTTGCTCCATTTTTAAAGTGGTTTTCTCTATTGATACGAAAGAACAAAAAGTGTCGCTTGCGACACTCTCAGCGCGAGGCGCGTGTTGCCAACGGCAACTATCTACATATCGCGCCGAGACGCATCCTTAGCGGAGCGTTTTTTATATAATAGGGAACGCAGTTTCCTATTATATGAAAAAGCACCTCATTACGAGATGCTTATCGAAGTGACTTTGTAGCCCAAATCTGTAACCGCTTTCTTTATCTCATTATCATCAATATCCCTTCCCAGCTTTACCACAGCCTCAGCCTTATCTCCATTAACCTTTGCATTAACCCCATCTATGGAATTAAGTGCATTCTGAACTCTGCGATGACAATTTTCGCAACGCATGCCTTCTATCTTCACAACCTTCGTTGCAATTACCTCTTCAAGCTTTGCCGGCTTTATCAGCTTCTCTTTTCCCGAACCTCCGCAGCATCCGCCTTCTCCTCTAAAATGAGGAATGGCATTTTTCACTGCGAAGAAAAGAATCATCACAAGTATTACTACTATAATGATCGTTGATACTGTCCCACTCATTTAGTCATCTCCTTTTAAGATATATTCTACAGTTTCAAAAAGATCAGTCTCCTCAACTCGGGCTTTATTCTATGATTTGTTCCAGTCTAACCCAGCGCTACATCAAGCGCCATCATCATTGTAAATCCAACAGCAAACATCATAACACCGATGTTCGAATGCTCGCCCTCTGACATCTCAGGTATCAGCTCCTCAACTACAACATAAAGCATCGCACCTGCTGCAAAGCTGAGAAGATATGGCATAGCCGGAACGATAAATCCGACTGCCAGAATAGTAAGAAAGCCAAAGACCGGTTCAACCGCTCCCGATAAAACTCCATATATGAACGCCTTCTTCTTGCTATGTCCTTCCGCTGCAAGCGGCATGGAGATTATCGCTCCTTCAGGAAAGTTCTGTATCGCAATTCCAAGCGAAAGTGCAAGTGCTGCACCAGCCGATATATTGGAATTTCCTGATCTGAATGCAGCATATATAACTCCTACTGCCATTCCCTCAGGGATATTGTGAAGTGTAACCGCAAGCACCATCATAGTTGCCTTGTGCAGCTTACTCTTTGGACCCTCTGCCACTTCTGAATTCAGATGAAGGTGAGGTATAATACAGTCAAGCACTAAGAGAAATACTATTCCTGCCCAAAATCCCAAGAAGGCCGGAAGAAATGCGAGTCTTTTCATATCCTTTGATTGTTCCATAGCAGGAACAAGAAGACTCCAGATCGAGGCAGCAACCATCACGCCTGATGCAAATCCCATAAGTGCACGTTCTATCTTCCTGTTCATCTGTTTCTTCATCAAGAAAACTGCGGCAGCTCCAAGGCTCGTTCCCAGAAACGGGATCATTAAACCTAATAAAATATTTCCACTCATATTATCACCGCCTTATTTACCATTATTTAAACTTAGTCTTTTATACTTATTCATATAAACTTGAGTTAGTCTTCTCTAACTTATGTTGTTAATATAAACCACTTAACAATCTCTGTCAAGTGGCTTTTATGTCATATTGCTTTATGTGCTTTTGTATCCGTTTGCTTTATGTATCTAATTGTTTCGATTACTCCTCGATGTTTCAAGTCTCTTGGCTCAAATCGAATAAGCGTATATACAAATTGCATTACAACTCCCGCTCCAAATGTACTGATAAGCGTTCCGATTCCAACAGGGCCTCCCAGCAGCCATCCAAAAAGAAGGACCACACCCCAAAGAATAACCTCTACGATTCCTATAGGAACCTTTGGCATCCTTTTTCCAAGTCCGACCAGAAGGGCATCTCTCGGGCCACAGCACTGCTCGCTTTTCATATATATCTCCATTCCAAGAGCCATAAATACAAAGCCAATTATCATAATAATAACCCCCAGCCATAGCTTATCATTTAGCTTAAAGGGATTAAAGGAATTAAAAAATTGAACAAAATTTCCTGTAAGTAAGGCATCTATAATTGTACCAAAACCTATTTTTTCTTTAAGAAGCACATCTATTCCAAGAACAGTTAATGCTATTAGTGTCATGGATAATCCATAGTTCAGTGGCGTGTGATAGGAGATTCCCATTCCCAGGCAGTCCCATGGTGCGAGTCCTATGTTTGCAAATATAGTCAGATGTACTCCGAACGCAAAAACAAACAGCCCTATAATTATTCTTATCCATTCAAGTATCAGTTTTTTCATTTCATTAACTCTCGTATCATTTCAACTGTCTCTTCAACAGATGCATTTGTCTCGTCTATTACTATATCTGCATACTTTTCATAGAGCACACTTCGTGTCGCGTACATCTCATCCAGCGTTTCGCCCGGACTGAGGACCACACCTCTTTGCTTGATATTATGAAGACGTTTAAACAGGTCTTCCTTCTCAACCTTGAGATAGACGACCTTTCCGAGACTCTTCAGGTATTCCATTCCGGCCTCACTATATACAACACTTCCACCGGTTGCAATCACGGTATTCGACGGACTGATTGATAAAACAGCCGACTCCTCAGCTTTGAGAAAACCTTCTAATCCACGTTCACTTATGATGTCACAAAGAAGCGCCCCTTCTCTTTGCTGGATCACCAGGTCTGTATCAACAAAGCTAAGGCCGAGTATTTTCGCAAGTATTACACCAACCGTGCTCTTCCCCGAAGCGGGCATTCCAATTAGTGTTATATTATTTTTTACCGATTCCATATTCATCACCTGTTCTCACTTACCCTTCTCATTTCCTTAGCAGGTAACTGAAAAGAGAAACCTTTTCCTTAAGAAATGTAACTTCCACCGTTGAAAATCCCTGATCTGAAATATCCTGATCTGAATCTATAGTCACTAACCAGTTATAATCGTCCTTCACGCACTGTTCTCTCAGCCAGTCATTTACAAAAACATCCTTCATATTCTCTTCCATCATCGGGATCTCTGAAATACTTACAACCTTTCCCTTCATTTCGTCTTTGCCGTAAAACTTAAGCGAAACCTCATCTGAGAAGCGCTGAACATCTTCGCGTGTATACTCACCGGCACTGATAACACAAAAAACCTGCATACCACTTTTATCTGTTGGGTAAGCACACCCTATCACCTTATGCTTCACAGGTACTTTTACAATTGAAACTACCACAAAAGTCACGATGAAAATCACTAAAAGAAGCAGAGTTATGATACGTGTCCTGAGAGTCGTAATATGTATCATGCTATTCAGATTTTTTCCTTTTTCTTTATCTTCTTTTTTCATATCACTTTACCTGTTCCTTTGACTATGCTTCCCCGGCGATTCCACTGTTAATCTGCTGTCTTGCTACAAGATCTGCAAAGAATCCGCCTTTTTCTATAAGCTCATCATATGAACCACTTTCCACGATATGTCCCTTGTCCATAGCTATGATACGATCGCACTGACGTATGGTCGACAGTCTGTGAGCAATCACTATACGAGTACAATTCATTGCATCCATCGATTCGGTAACTATCTTCTGTGTCAGATTGTCGAGCGCACTGGTTGCTTCGTCCATAATAATTACTCCCGGTTTATTTGCTATAGCACGCGCAATCATCAGACGCTGTTTCTGACCACCGGATATTCCTCCACTACCCTCACTGAGTACTGTATTCATTCCCATAGGCATGTTGCGTATATCCTCTGCCATACCTACCTTCTCTGCAACATCCCATGCTTCATCCATACTGAGCCCCGGTGCAGTAACAGCTATATTTGAATATATATCTCCGGCAAAAAGCTTTCCATCCTGTAGAACTGTGCCGATATTTTTCCTGAGTGATTTTGTATCAACCTGACTGATCTCATTTCCATCGTAGCTGATCGAACCTCTCTTTGGATGTTCAAATCCAAGAAGCAGCCTAACCAGTGTAGACTTTCCACATCCGCTCTTTCCGACGATAGCTACGTACTCACCCGGATGGATCTTCAGACTAAGATTATCAAGTACATTTGTACTATTCTCAGAATAGCTGAAGGACACGTGAGAAAGCTCAATTTCACCACTTAGTTCGTTTAATACCTTCTTTCCTATGGCATTCTCCGGCTCCGCAAGAAGAATCGGTTCTCCGATTTTAACTGTAGGACCAATCATCGAAAGTGCCTGACCTCTCATAAATACAGGATCGAACCTTGTAAATGCTGAGCCAAATGTAGATGTAAATACTGCTAGCTGTGCAATAGATATATCTGTTGTAAATGCGATATAAAATCCCCAGAATACACCCGCCAGCTGAATGATCTTGGATAGCTCACGCCTGGCGTAAAGCGGAAATCTTGCTGCAAAAGCTGACGCAGCCTGCTTCTGATATATGCGGAGCCATTTGGCATAAGCTCTGTCTTCACTTCCACTGACACGAATTCTTTCTATTCCGGAAATCATATCATAAACAACTGCTCCGTTTTCCTCTTCTGTTACAAGCTGTTTCCATACAAGCTTTCTCTCCTGATGGAAAGAAATCAATATTAGAAGGAGCTCAAGAAGTATACAAACTGTAACCGGAAGAATAAACCGCGGTGCAATAAACATAATCGGAAGTGACTCAACTACTGCAATAAGTATATTTGTAATAATGAACAGTATATCACCAACCATTTTAGGCAGTTTATTAAGCGCTGCTATACTCTGTGACAAACCACCTGCCGTTTTTTCTGAGAAGAACTCATGTGGCAGACTCAGAACCTTAGAATAAACAGCATTTTGGACTATAGTATCCAAACGGTTCTGTATCCTTAAGTTTAAGTAATAACGTGAAACGCATATCAGATAATTTCCAAAGGATGTTGCAATCATCATTATAAGAAGCGATACCAGAAGCCACACTTCCTTCGTAGGTATGATTGCAGAAAATGCCAGCTGTATCATGATAACCGGAATGGTTACCATGAGCGCCCTGAAGATAGACGACAGGAAATAAAGTACCATATCAAAAGGGCGTACCTGTTTCATAACAAACAAGAAGAAGTCTCTTCCGGATTTCATGTTCTGCGGTATCGGTCGATAGAACACGAGTGCTTCTTCTTCAAATTCCTCATAGTTCTTTCGGTTTACCCTTACCTTACTTCCCGATTCGCTGTCCATGTAATAAAAGCCACCTAATGCACTCGGGAAAAGTGCAACTACCTTCGAACCTTCTTTAAATCTCGCAAGTATTACTCCATCTCCATCCTTCCACCAGTTACCTGAAAGACTTATATGTCGCTTACCTACACCGTAGGCACTAAGAAATGTATTTATAGCCGCGTCAAGAGTTCCCTTTTCCGGCAGGTCAGGTGATTCTAATGAGAAGTATTTGGCAATCTTCTCTACTTCCTGTAAGTCCTCAGGAAGAGAAGACTTTTCGTCCCAGAATTTCTGAGTGTTCTTTTGAATAGTATTACCGAGAATACGTTCATTTTTTTTTACTTTATACTTATCATTCTCTATTCGTTTTTTTATCTGGTTACCAAAAATACTCAAGATCTTGTCCTCCTAAGCTGATGTGATCAGTTTCTTATACAGGCCATCATTCTTCATAAGCTCCTCATGTCTGCCTCTCTCAACAACCTTTCCACGATCCATAACTATTATCTCATCACAGTCTCTGATCGTAGAAAGTCTGTGTGCTACTATCACGCAGGCGATTCCTCTCTCATGAATGAACTCAGATATATCGTACTCTGTTCTTGCATCAAGTGCTGACGTTGCCTCATCCATTATCAAAATCGAAGGATCGGATGCAAGCGCACGAGCTATCTCCAGTCGCTGTTTCTCTCCACCTGAAAGATTGCGGCCTCCCTCCTGAATCATCATCTGATAGCCTTTTTCTCTGGCCATAATCTGCTCATGGATTCCGGCATCACGAGCAGCCAGAGTCATCTCAAAATCCTCTATACCCTTGTCCCACATCTTGATGTTATTTTCAACAGTATCATGGAACAAAGATATATCCTGATTAACCATCATGACCGATCCTCTGAATACCGCTTCTGGTATCTCAGATAGCTTCTTGCCATCAAAAAGTATCTCTCCACTCCATGGCTGATTAAGTCCTGCCAGCAGCTTTGCCACTGTAGACTTTCCTGAACCGGAGCCACCCACAAGAGCTATCCTTTTTCTTGGATACAGATGAAGGTTAAAATTCTCAATAAGGGGCTCTCTTCCCTCCGCATATCCAAATGTAACCTGTCGAAACTCTACATCACCGGTGAGCTTTCGAACATTTTCGTAGTCAATGCTTTCTTCACTAAATATATTCTCCTCAGGATAATCCATTACATCATAGATTCTCTCAACGGAGGAATCCAGGATGTTTATGTTATCACTTGTATCAAGAAGCATATTTACAGGCGTCATCATAGCACTCAAAAACTGCAGAAATGTAAGTAACATACCGGCAGTAAAATGACCTTGTATGATCAGCCAGAAGCCCATAAAAAGTATGATATGTGAGCTGATATCTGATACTAAGGCAGGAATTGTAGATATAAATCTTGTATACTTATCTGAGTTTACTTTAGCCTCATTTACCTCGGCTTGAATTCCGCTCCATCTCTCAAAATAGCCCTCTTCAGCTCCTGTAGCCTTGATCGTATCTATCATGTTTATTCCTGTAACCGTGGCTGATGACAGGTCTGCCTGATCTCTTCTCAGTGTTGCCGTAACCTCTCGCCAAAGCCTTCCTCTGAACCAGCCCACGACAAGGTTAACAATCACAGTAATTATTCCGATTCCGGTAAGTACTAAACTGTACTGAACCATAACCAGCAGATAAAAAATCAGCATCAGAAGATTGATAAGAAGTGGTGCAAGGTCTCCTATCAGCGTTTTGGCGATGATGTCGTTTTCTGCCTGTCGAACAGCCAGATCTCCGGCTTTTCGACGAGAAAAGAATTCCATCGGAAGCTTCAGGATGTGCTTCATATAATCAGAATTCGAGGTAACTGAAAGTTTTCCTGTTGCACGAAGAATAAAATACTGATGAAGCACGGATGCAACTAAATAGAACATAAGCAGTGCTGCAAATGCAAACATAAATCCTGAGAACCAAGTACCTCTTTTTCCTGTGAATATATCATCAGTAAAAGCTCGCGTAAAAATAGGCGCAACAACTCCGCCGAATGCCGAAAGAACCGCAGTGGTCATTACCAAAAGAAAGACTCTTCCATTCGTTCGAAATACATCCATAAGATAACTAGTTATTCCTTTTTTCTTTCCATCACGGACAAAATCTGTACCGGGAGAAAACTCCATACAGGAACCGGAGTAATTCTTCTCAAATGTACTGATTGAGACGCTGATCCTTCCCTTCTTAGGATCATTCAACAGCACCTCATCACCCTTGAATCCATCAAGGACTATATATTCATCCTCTTTCCAGCTTAACATCGCAGGATATATACATTTATTTCTTAAGTCATCTAAAGAATAATCCTTTGTAGTACATTCTAGTCCATACCCTGTTGCTGCTTTTTCAATAAAGCCTTTCTCGATTCCGTCTCTTGAAACACCACAGGCACTTCTGACCTTATCCAGCGGTACCCATTTTCCATGATAAGCCATAACCATGGCCAGACATGCAGCACCACCCTCCAACTCTTCTAATTGTATAATTACAGGTACTTTGACCTTGCTTTTTCTACTCATTTTTCAACCTCTTAATTATTGCCTCGAAGAAAATATATAGGTGCTTTTTCATCTACCTCAAGCGTTACATCCAGAATCATACTATCGTACTGACTGATATCCTCATCTGTATTAATGATAAGTGTATAATAATACCCATCATTTATACATTTGTTTATTGTCTTATCGTTCATGTTAAAAAGATCTTTCAGTTTTTCCCTGGTAATCGGATAGTCAAGTTTTTCTCTAATACTACCGACAAACTCTTCATGATTTGGCATCTTGATGACAACTTCTTTTTTTATTTTTTCCAAATCACTGAGACCATATTCATCTGTGTTCAGAAAACAATATACAAATGTTTTTTCCCCATCCTGAACGGTATCTTTACACACTAATGATTTATAGGTTTTTGTTACCGGAAGCTTTCCGACAAAACCCCAGACAGTTAACGAAACAATAACTATAATAACCGACAGAATTATTATCTTGAGTCCTGAACTATTAATTCGTATATATTCTTTTCCCGATTCATTCATGCAGATTTCCTCCGGTTATCATCTCAAGTTCCATCATAAACATCTCGTAGGCATCATCTTCCCACTGAAGAAGCGGAGCATTCTCGCCGCCACCATTTGTGCTTCTTCGCATAGCAGCATAAGAAGACTCACCGAACTCTATCATATCCATCTTATTTAAAGGAACTCCTGCCTCTGTACTGATCCTGCAAAAGTCCGCCAGTGCTGTCTCGGATCCCTTTGTTGCAAGAAGTCTCTTTCTCAGATCACCATCCGCAATTGCCATTTCCTTTAGCTTTTCAAGAAGCTCTCCTGTATTCATATCTTAACCTCCTGATTTACTATCAAGATTTACGACTATTATTCCTGCACATACAAGCACAAGCGCTATCAAGTGAGGAAGCCCAAAACCTGCGCCTTCATCTAAAAGTATTATAGATGTGATGACACCGAAAATCGGCGTCAGAAAGCCATATACCGAAATCCTAGAAACCGGATTATGCTTCATAAGTATACCCCATATAGTGTAAGCAACTGCGGACACAAATGCAAGGTAGAATAGATCAGCGATGCCTCGCCCTGTAACCTTTACAATCCGTCCACCCATAAGTAGCCCGGCTATCGTCATTATCAGTCCACCTATGATAAACTGATAGCCACTCAGAACTACGGGATCTTCTTTTTTTGTATAATCCTTTAAAAGCACAGAAGAAAATGCATATGCCACTGTAGATATAATAATGAAAAGGTCTCCTCTGATTATATCTCCGGTTCCCAGGCTTCCTTTATAAAGACTTACAAGAAGTACCCCCAGGAAACCTATTATACATCCGGCGCCCTTTCCCACTGTCAGCTTCTCCTGTCTAAAAACAATGCTTGCTACAACCAGAACGGCAAATACATTTGTCCCCTGTATTATTGACGCCCTGACTCCGGTAGTATGTGCAAGTCCGACATAAAAGAAGAAGTACTGACCGATGGTCTGAAACATCGAGAGTTTCAAAATCATCGGGACACTGCTTTTCTTTGGCAGAAGCAGCTTCCTTCTGATTATACACCCAATCAGTACAGCCAGGATTCCGGCCAATGTAAATCTTATCCCGGCGAAAAGGATCTGTGTGGCCGTCATATTTGAGCTGATTTCAAACTCTTCATATCCAAGCTTGATCATCGGATACGCACTTCCCCACAGAAAGCATGAAACCATTGCACCCAGCGTTACGAACACTGCACTGGTAATAATACTTTTTTTATTAATTTTCTTATTCGCTTGTTCTTTATCATAGCTTTTTGTAGTCTGACCTATCATTTTAGTATACCATCGCTGCTTCTCAAATAATTACCTGTTTTTACCATCTGTCTTGATCAACTGAATCAGGCCGCTTATGGCCTTATTCATGTGCTTATCCTTATGAACAATCACCTGTGAGTATATACGAAAATCATTTCCTTTCCAAGTAAGTCTTCTCAGCGTACCCTCACCAAGCTCCTTCTCAGCAGCCATATCCGGTATAAATGTAATACCGTGTCCATTCTTTGCAAACTGTTTTAATACTTCCTTGCTGCTTGTTTCAACTTCTATCTGTGGAGTGACTCCGCATTCCATAAGATCAGCAACCAGCATATGTCTGAAATTACAATCATGACCAGTCAGAAGAAGTGGAACTCCCTCCAAGTCCGCCTCGCTTATTCTGCTTTTTACCATAGAAAAGTCAGGCGATGAATAGAAGCCCAGTGTTTCTTTTTTCTTGTATATAACATTTACCGACTCATCTTCTATAAGTGGATTCAGAGTATAAACCATATCCAATTCTCCGCTGGCAAGCCGTGCGGCAATGTCCTCATGATTAATAAACTGTATTCTTATTTCCATCTGTGGAAAGCTCGTTTTATATTCCATCAAAACTTTTGGGAGACGGCTTATACATAAAGTTTCGGAAACTCCCAGCTTCAAAACTCCTGCCGTGTTTTCTTCATCTGTAACCTCCAAATGTATCTCCCGCTCAAGCTGCAGAATCCTCTCTGCATAGCTGACAAGTCTTTCCCCCGCTGATGTAAGAGTAATTGTTTTTCCAAGCCTCTCAAAAAGCGGACATCCAAGCTCATCCTCCAGCTGCTTGATCTGCATCGTTACGGTAGACTGCGCGTAACCAAGGCTGTTTGCAGCGGCTGAAAAACTATCCTGTTTTGCTATTTCCAGAAATGTATTTAACTGTGTAATTGTCATTCTTTTCTCCTTTTATATCAAACAAATGTTTATCGACGCCAGAATATAATTCAATATTTCTGAACATATCCTTCATTTATTTCAATTTTACTGATATTAGATTTGATGCTATTATACATATAAATCAAGAATAACACAACAGGAGAAAATAAGGAGGACTATAAAATGAACGATTTATGTATGATTATCAAAGAAACTGTAAGACCAAACTTTTTAAATATCCGTACTTCAATACAGACATATGATAGAGATGCACTTTGCTGCGGCGCCCCTTGCTGGAGATGGGCATATCACGCTCTTCATTCTGCAGATAAATGGTTTATAAATCCTTTTGTATATGATGAGCCTCCGTTTCACGAAGAAGGAATGGATAACCCGGATAATCCTACCAGTGTCGTTCTTTCCGACGAGGATCTGCTGAGTTACCTGGATCAGATAGAAGAAAAGACTCTTGAATATTTAGACTCACTTACAGATGATATGCTTTATGAAAAGCCGGAAAACTGTATCTATACAAGAATGGAGCTCGTACTTCGTCAATTCAGGCATCTGTCCTTCCACACAGGTATGCTGAACGGTCAGACAGCTATAGAGAAAGGATCGTTTCCGGTATGGGTTTCTGATATGTATAAATTTGTCGATGACGGTATACTTTTTGGAAGATACAGAAAAGGTCATTCCTCTGAGGATCCTACATTAAAATAACTTCTAAGAAAGCAAAACTCCCCGGCCTATGTGACCGGGGTTTTCTATATACTAGCATTCCTCTTTATTAAAACATTTGAATAAATACACGCCCAGAACAGCATTAAAACCAACTGCTGAAAATGTACTAAATCTTTCGAAGATACCGAAATACTCCTTCGGCACCGCACCACTTCCGATGGCACCGGCAAACATAAGTATAAGAGCAATTAACGCCCATATTCCGATACCTCTCATTTCCTTTTTCTTACATCCGACTATTATCAAAAGAACAAGGGACACGATTGAAAGTAGTACTACGGCAGCAGTTACTACCATATGCATTATCTCCTGGAAGCCTGCTATATCCTTACCTGAATCGCTGAGCGGGAACATCTTGTATCCAACATTGGATACCCAGTTCATAATTGTGAAAAGATAAACTCCAAGTCTGAATAGCTTCGTCGATACTTTCTTATCAGAAACATATATCGACACGCAAGTAGAGCATAAAACGCTTCCAACACCGTAAAATGCAGACAACTGTTCCCATAGCATTCTTGAAGGTGCATCCACCGCAGACAAATCACTAACAGCCATAGACTTCCAGTCATATCCAGGAAATGCTGTTGGAGAAAAAACAACCGCAGCTGTATAAGAAATCAGTTGGATGATTCCTATAAGTCCAAGCCAGTTGATCAGTTTCCTTTTGTTTTCTTCTTTACTCATTTGACCCTCCGTATATTCTACAAAACTCTTCGATGTAGTTCTTCATCATTTTCGGTTTAGCTTTAAGCTCCGCAAATTTTAAGTCTGATTCGTAATCAAGCATTGAGTGAACAGCCATCGCAAATGAAAAAGCTGCCGCATCAGGATCATCAAAATGTGCTATCTTCTTTACTTCAAGCGCATAGAACAAACTCTTTGTTGCATTTATCATGGTTTCAGTTTCTCTCGCCATTATCTCAGCTGCAAACTTATTGATAGTTCTTTCAGACATGATAATCTTGTAGAAAAGAAACATATCCGGATCATTTACAATACTTCGGTAAGAACTGACCGCTCCCATCAGTATATCCTTCAGAGATGCGTCAGGTCCCAGCTTGTCGTAATCTATGCCACCCACGGATGCCTTCTTTTTTGACATATCTCTGAGGACAACATACATTTCTTCAACTATCTCATCCCTCGAAGAAAAATGATTATAGAGAGATGCCTTTGTGATACCAACCTTACTTGCTATCTGCTGCATAGAAACTGTACCCAGACCACTTGCTGCCGCAAGCTCAAGTGTTGCCTTAAGTATTTCATTCTTTCTATCATTCATGATATCTTGCCTTTCTATCTCTAAATTCGGTCTCATTTTGAAATAGCCATCAGAAGTATACACTACCGCTTGTTTGGTATATTACTACCGTTCGGTAGTTTTGTCAATATAAAAATACCAGGGGATATCCCCTGGTATATTAAACTAATCATACAGAAACTCTATCTTACTATAGATAGTTTTGAAGTCTACTACACATTTGCCATCCCAAATTGCAACCGGAACCTGATCTTCAAAGGTATATTCGACCGGATCAAATGATTTTTCAAAATTATAAACTAGTACTTTCTTATCATCAGGGAGAACAATCCAATATTCCCTAACTCCTGCATTTTGGTATTTTCTCTTCTTTCGTATAACATCCATATACCAATTGCTAGGAGAAAGAATCTCTACTATCAAATCAGGGGCTCCAACTACTCGAGCCTTTATAATCTTGTCCCTGTCACATACCACCAACACATCCGGTTGAACCATAGTCTTATCATCACAGTCTAACTGTACATCAGTGGGAGCAATAGACGGAATACAAGATCCTCCATTTTCATCTATAAATCTTTCAAATTCATATAATATCATCGCGCTTATTCTCTGATGGATAAATGTTGGCGCAGCCATATCATAGAATACACCATCAATTAGTTCTATCCTGGTTCCCTCCGGCAGAGCAAGGTAATCCTCCAATGTCTTATTCTCATATGAGTCGATTTTTATAGTCGAAGTACCTGCATTATAATGACTGGTCTCCATCACCATATCTTTATCCATATTCATGTCTTCAAAAACAGAACTGAGAGCTTTCAGCGTAATGTATCTTGGACTTTCGGTGAAACCACCAAATATCTTCTGAACAGTACCAAGCGGAACTCCGGATTTTTCAGAGATATACTGATACGAGAAACCAAGTTTTTTCTTAAGATTAATCATTTCATCAACCGTCATACCGCGTCCTCCTTTTCCTCAATCTATCATATTTGTTTCCATTATAAGAGATATGATAGGTTGAAGTCAAGCATTTCTATCCATTACATTTCCATTTTGTATCCATTTACTACATATTGTGAAATTTAAAAAAAAGAGCTTCATTCCTACTTTAGCTGAAGCTCCTTTGTGCGATTATCTTCCGGATAAAATTAACTATTGTCCCAAAATATATTGGCAGTTTGCGGAAATTTGTCGCAATTTTAGAATGGACTCTATACCCCAATGATATTATCATATCTAGATTATAATGATTAATATTCCTTTCAACAGATCTATCACCCTCAAATTGAACTGTTCGGAATTTCCGAACAGTTGAGTCTTTGTCTAATTCCCCTTCATTATAAATATTCGTAATATGCTCACTTATATTAGATTTGGAAGTTTGATATAAATCAGCAAGCTGAAGTTGTGTAAGCCATACTGTATCTTCTTCCAGTCTTACATCGATTTTTGTAAGACCATCATCTGATTGGTAAATAATCACATTGCCTTTATAATCCATAATGTTAACCTCATCGATTCACCATACAAATTGTTACATTTTATTATAATTAAATGTTTTTGCAAAAATCAATTATCTCCTGTTTTTTGGGCTCAACATTTTCCTTATATTCAATAGATGTAAGGCCAAGACTCCCCGAACATTCAATATGCAAATGTCCATAGAAATGTTCTATGCTCTGTATTATCCTGTCGCACTCATGCATTCCGGAACCGGTTCTGAGTGCAACCGAATATCCCTTCTTCCCCTCCCTTATAGTAGCGTGAGGTTCATGCGTATCACACCAGGGAGTGCATCTATCTATGAATGCCTTGTACTGCCCCGGTATATCTGCCCAGTAAGACGGAGCTACAGAAACAATAACATCAGCATTATCATATTCATCCATAATCTTAATGATATCATCATTCATTACACACTTCGCTGTAGTGTGGCAGGATCTGCAGCCTTTACAAAAATCAAAATCATAGTCATCTATACAGATACATTTGGTGTCATATCGTGCGGAGATTTCCTTTTCGATAATATTTACAATCTCAGCTGTCGCGCCCGTTCTGACAGGGCTGCAATTAATGATCAATGCTTTCATTTTCCCTCCTTTACTCCTATACCCTGAAATATATATTCATATTTAATCTGCAAAAGGGGATTTTAGAAAACATCCCAATGAATTCTATCCTTGATATCAATATCTTTCTGCTTAGGAATTAATGCTTTTTCTTTCGGTCTTCCCATCCCAATAAAACACGGCATATAATATTTCTCTGGATAACCAAGTACTTCCCTTGCGTGTTCGCTCTCATTTCCAAGTGGGATACGAAGATTACATCCATATCCTTCAGCCGTTGCAGCAAGAAATATATTTTCAATGCTGCACCAAATTGATGCAAACCCGTTAAGATGAGATATATTCTCAGGATGTAAAATATCCGTTTTTTGCTTCAAAAGTGGCAAAATGATTGCAGACGCATCAAAAAGCATTCGATACTGCTTGGGTACTGCATTACGATAACACTCCTGCTGCAGACTGTCATTCAGATTCCAATCTTTAATTAACTGATTCATATCCTCGTCAGATATTCCCTTTGGAACTATGTCAAGTAGTCGCGCGGCAGTCTCACGATCTTTAACAATAATGAAATGCCAATCTCCTTCGGTATGTCCTCGGACTCAAAGTCACGGATAGTTCTTCTTTTCTCTATAACTTCATAAAACTCCATACAGTCTCTCCTCCCTGAACATATAAATTCCGATTTAATCTGCTTAGCCGAAGGCCACCATAGTTTTTATACCACGCTAAATCGCATATAAAAAGATACATTTAGCGCATTATACCATTTTAACAAATAAATCTTCCGTTTTTATCACCGCCTGAATCAGACCGGTATTAACACCTTCAGTTAAGCCGTATGGTGTCACCAAAACTGGATGTACTCCACATTTGGTTTCAGAAGCATTTTTTATTGCTGCTATTTTATTAAGAAGCGAATCAGCATCTTTTTTTGTAAATGTGTATTTACCGAAGGAATACTTCATCTCACACAGATTAATTATTCTATCTTTCCTTGCAAGAACCAAATCTATCTGAGCACCCTTTGTTTTTTTAATAGCGTCAGGTTTACTAATCCAGGAATGAGTTTCCGTTAATACACCTGATATTCCTAATTTGGCTTTAATTTCAGATACATGATCCAAGCAAACCCTTTCAAATGCATTACCGCACCATGCATTTCTTGTCGAAGTATCAAGTTGAATTGTCCAAAAATGCTCATCTGTTGATTTTTTCTGCAAAAATTGAAAATAGAATAACGAATACTGATCTGTCAATTGGTATATGGCATCCTTTGTCTTCTTTCCAAACATGGTATACTTTCTTATAAAGCCACAATTAATCAGCTCATCAAGTATTTTTGTCAAAAACCCTGAATTAGGTAATTTGCGCGTTTCTACGAGCGGTGCAAGGATGCACCGAATTGGCTGTCGGGAGCTTGCTCACGGGCAGACATATTCGTGTGCAGACTTATAGTGCGACAGCGCGACATGAGCATGAAGCGTAGCGGAATGCTCATGCAGTCACCGCTCAACAAACACCGATTTGCTTATTTCATTATCCTGGTATATATTCGTTTAAAATGCACCACCCAATCAGTTATCAGATGGTGCATCTGCATATTCATTATAATCTTTTTACAAATCTCAGCTGGTTCTTCTCGGATGCATAACCGAGATGTCTGTAGAAC
>CACYJP010000008.1 GCA_902774725.1 uncultured Lachnospiraceae bacterium | reverse complement strand
CGATGAGCATAAAGACCAGAAGTCCAAGAACCGCATTTCTCTTAGCCTTCTTCATGTTGCATCTCCTTTATTAATTAGTAATCCAGTATCCATCTGAATTAAAATAATACTTAACATTATCTATCTGAACGACGTCGTCCTTCGGATACCAGCCCGCAGTATCTTCGTACCACCAGCCGGTTGCGTTCTGTCTCCAGTGACCGACAGCTGTGTAAGACCAGCTTCCACCGGCTGATAACCAGTAGCCGCCTACCCATTCGTTTTCAGCCATCTGACTGGACGAATTGAAATAGTAGTAAACTCCGTCTACCTGACGCCAGCCTTTGCCTAACACATATCCGTTAGAATCAAAGTAATACCACTTCTTATCTATCTTCTGCCAGCAATTAGCCGGATACCATCCTGAATCATCAGTAAACCACCAGCCACCTTTGCTCTGCATCCAATGACCCTTGGACTTATAATCAGTATTTCCATCAGCGCCATACCACTGTCCTGCAAGCCATTCATTACTGCGCTTCTTTCCTGTTACTGAGAAGTTTACTGTTGCACTCTTACCATTTGCGGTCTTTGCAACAACAGACGCATTTCCACCACCAACAGCGGTCACCATACCACTTGATGTAACCGAAAGAACGCCTCCGTTTGTGCTGGTCCATGTTACTGCAGCATTTTTAGCAGCCTCAGGCTCTAAGCTGGCCATCAGCTGAACGCTGTCACCCTCGTAAATTGCAGTATCCTTAGTAGCCTTAACTGTTATCTTGGTAACTGCATTTGCAGCCTTATGTACCTCGACCAGTTTATCTATGGTTGCTTTGTCAGCAGTTCCTGTATCAGGAAGTCCGACTTTTTTCTGGAATGCACTGATTGCATTTTTTGTAAGTGTTCCTGCAGCTCCATCAACTATAAGTCCACTGTTCATAACCTTGTTCAGTGCAGTCTGAAGCCACTTTACTGAATCACCTGATGTTATAGATGTAGGAATAGCATAAGGGTATCCCGGATTTTCTGATTCACCCGGTACCGCCGGAGTAGTTCCACCGTCACTCGGAGGATTTACATTTCCACCCTTACCATTTATAACATAAGGTCTGATAATCATAACAATTGCGCTATTATATGTAGAAAACGGCTGATAAACGCATCCCATCTTATGGTTCTGACAATGAATCATATAAGGAGTACCATTGTTATTCCAACCGATTCCCGCATGACCACCACTGTTCGTGATAAGAATATCACCATTTTGAATAAGTGATGGATCAGTACCATTTACTACCGTACCAAACTTTGTTGGGTTGGCCTGCATATCATAACTGCTTCTTATACCCAACGCAACCAGATCGAGACCATGTCTCTTAAATATCGCACACACGAAACCGGAACAGTCGCAACCTACTGTAAGATCAAGACCGCCCCAGACATAATTAAGCTTAGGCGTTTTAGGGTTCTGATAGTCGTTTTCGACCGCAAAGGAAAGTGCATCCTGCACAACCTCCTGTCCTGTGGCAGCGAAAACACCCTTGCCTCCATTAAATGAAGCCATAGGAACAATACCGATTATGAATATAAGCACAAGAGTCAAGCTAAATGTTTTTTTCAATACTTTCATTCGCACCTCTTTTTTTATATCTTACTGATTTGTTTCCTGCTCATCCCTCTCTCAAACCTTCACATATTCTGTCTCTTTAAAAACAGCAACCTACATTATACCTTATTTTGTCAAGCCCCGTAAAGTATTAATTCTTTTATTTTGATTATTTCGTCATATATCCGGTCTGCATACTTCTTATTTTCTTCGTCCGGTACGATGAGATCTATGACCATAACAGTGTAAAGTCCGGCTGTTTTTGATGATTTAATTCCGTTAATTGAGTCCTCTACGCCTATTGTTTCCTCCGGCTTAGTTCCTATCAGTTCACAGGCCTTCAGATAAATATCCGGATTTGGCTTTCCTCTTCCGGCCGGGATCACATCGCCGAAAATCATTTGATCAAAATAAGGAAGAAGTCCATGAGGTTCTAAGAATCTTGTGGCTCTATCCTTATCTGTTGACGTTGCCAGAGCTATCTTTATTCCTTTTTCCTTCAGAAAATCAAAAAGCTCCTTAACTCCTTTTTTTACTTCGTAGCCGTTCTCTGCTGCGTGTCTTTCCACTCCCTCGCTTATAAAGTCTCTATAGGTCATGTAATCGAGGTCTGTGTCAAAGAACTCATCAAAAACAAGCTTGTTAGTATGTTTTGTTCCACCTGCTATTTTGTTGCAGAACTCCTCGATGTTATCTGTCGGAAGTCCGAAATGCTCTGCAGCTAACATCTCATACTTTCTATATATCTTCTCGGAATCAAGAATGACTCCATCCATATCAAATACTACTGCCTTAAACATATAAGTCTCCTGTTTTTATTATTGTTTTTATTATTGCCCTTTATCTATTTTGCTACTACGCACTTACAGTACTATATTATAACACAAATATAAACATAGGGCACCGGGTGAAATCCCCTGTGCCCCATGCATATAACATATTAGTTTATTTCTAGCCAAAAATACTCAAGACTTACCAGCTTCTCTTCTTTCTGATAATAAGAAGAAGTATAAGCAGAAGAAGTATGATTCCTCCGGCAATTCCGATTATCATCCAGAGATTCATCTCACTTCCGAAGGTGAACTTGATACTTATAGATGATTCATTTCCTGCCTCATCGTGTGCCTTAGCTGTAAGAGTATAATCACCCTTCTTGTCTATCTTCATAGTAGCCTGATTATCTGTTACAGTAACAGCAGAACCATTAAGCTGAACCTCATCAAGCATATCCTCATCAAGCTGTACAGAAACTCCGATATCCTTCGCTTCGTAGAATACATCCTGATCCTCGACATTTGAAACTATGATGTTTGGTCCCTTTGAATCAAGGACAAATGTTACTTCCTTGGAAGACTTATGTCCCATTTCATCAACGGCCTCAACCTTAAGAACGTGTGATCCGTCCTCGATAGGTGATACACCATCATACTCAACACCGTCAAGGTAAAGTGTTATCTCGCAAACTGTAAGGTCAGTTACAAGCTTATTGAGATCTATATCCCACTTGAACTCTCTGAGCATCTTCTTGTCATACTTTGAAAGATCACCGATCTTTGGAGGTGTCTTATCAATTGTGAAGTGAACATTCTTCGTGGACTTATTTCCGGCCTTATCGACTGATGTAACCTCTATGTCGTAAATACCATCCTTATCGAAGAGCTGCTTCAGCTCAGAAACCTTTGATCTGTTTGGAGCAAAATCATCAAATGTGATTTCGTTCTTCTTACCATCTATATCAGTTCTCGTACCCTTAAGTGTAACCTTGTTTGATGTGTAGAAGTCTTCATCAATTGTAAGCATGAGCTCGACATTCTTATCTGTCTTATCATAATTACCTACACCTGAAAGCACGATACGTGGTGCAGTTCCATCCTTGATAAATGTATAGTCCGTTGTTGCCTTGTTTCCACACTTATCCTCGGCTGTAAACTCGATTCTGTACTCAGCATCCTCAGTAAAGGTATAGCTGGTTGAATCATTTGATGACTTCGGCTTCATATCTATAGTCTTCTCAAGTGTCTCTCCGCTTCCGTCCTTTTTCTTATAGATCTTAATAGTTACAGAATTCATATCCCAGTAGAAAGCTTCCTTAACATTGAAGGATATGCTTACTGAACCGGCTGTTGATGTAGCTCCGACACTTGATATACTAAGCTGTGGTGCTGTCTTATCAACTCTGAACTCAACTGTTCTTACAGAGCTTGAGTTACCTGCCTTATCAACTGCAACATACTGAACCTGATAATCAGCTTCTTCCTGATATGTCTCACTTCCCGGACTTACATAATCCTCACCGGTTCTTGTTGCTCCACCCGGAGGTGTTATTCTGTAGATTCTCTTAAGATCCTTTTCATCAACATTTGTATCACTTACTGTAACTCCGACTGTACCATTTGTTGTCAGATATCTGACACCTGAGCCCTCTGCATATCCTGCACCATTAAGTGTAGTTGATATAACAGGAGATGTCTTGTCGATAGTAAATCTGATCTTCTGTCCAACCTCTGTATCATCTGCAGAGTTTCCTGCAAGATCGTCAGTCCAGATCTTTATCTCATGATAACCTTCAGAAGATAATGTGATAGTAGCCTTACCATAGCCATTCTTCTCTGTCCATGTAGGACTAAGCTCTGCACCTCTGTCGGTTACATATACCGAATTCAGATTGTAATCGAAATAGTTAAGTTCAACAGTTACATCAGTGTTGTAATACTGACCATACGCATAGTTTTCCTGATTTGAATGCTCAGTAAATACGTTGTGTACATTTACATAGTTATTATGATAAGAATCAACCTTTGAAGGATTATCTGTAAGTACATACAGGTTATTAACAGGTGCTGTATTATCTACAGTAAATCCGATTTCCTTGGTTGTCTTATTTCCGGCCTTATCAGTAACAACATATGTTACCTTGTAGAATCCATCATCACTTACAGTGAAAGGTCCCTTACCGGTCTTATTTATTGTTTCCTGTCCGCCCTCAGGCTTATCTCTAAGCATTGTTACAACAACATCTGAAGGATCCTCATTTGTATCATTTACAACAACACCTGTTGTAACAGTTGTATTGTAGCTGTTTGATGCTGTGTAATTGCTTCCATTAAGCTGTGTTGTAACATCAGGCTCTGTCTTATCAATAGTAAACGCCTGTGTCCATGTTGTTGAAAGTCCGGCCTTATCAGTCGCTGTAACCTTGATATTATATTTACCTTCGCTCGTAGCATTGATGGTATAGATTGTCTTATTACCATCCTGCGTTGAGCTCTTCTTGATGTTATGTCCCTCGGTATCTACTATATCAATAGTATTGATATTGTGATCAGTTACTGTAACTGTAAGAGAAACATTTTCATTGAAGCATGTAGGGTATTTAGCCTTCTTTGCAGTATTGTTTATCTGTCCTGTGATTTCAGGTGGTTTGTTATCACATGTAAACTTTGTTGTATAGGTTTCACTGTTACCAACCTGGTCTGTTGCATGTATCTCTACTGTATACTGATGTGATGGATCAACAGTGCCACCTATTATCTCACTGAGACTCTTTCCTGCATATGCAACAGGATAGGTGTTTCCATCAACCTTAAATGACTTAGCATTCGGATTGATGATTCCGCTGAGTGCATCACTCATTGTAAAGTCTATCTTAGGATCCGCTACGTTTATAACCTTGCCATCAACGTCCTTATAATCCTTACCTCCTATCTGGAGTGTAAGTGCAGGCTTATCCTGATCGATCTTGTATGTCCATTTAAACTCAGCGCTCTTGTTTCCTGCCTTGTCATACGCTGTAAATGAAACAGGTGTACCTGCTGTTGATGTGGACTTGTTAACCTCAGCAATAAATGGGTTTGTTGTATACTTCGCTTCCTTTGTTCCTGTAGCATCAACATAGTCAAATCCTGAAGATGGACTTGCGTCGCCAACGCTTACATTCAGGAACAGATCATAATGCCAGCTGCTGTCCATAGTATCTACTGTAATAGTCGGATCAGTAATATCTATACTTATGACCTTAGCATTATAGGTTGTTTCACATCCATTTATATTCTTGGTCTTAAGTGATACAACATAGTCAGCTTTTGATACATTTGGATATGTATAGGAAACTGTATATGTATAACCACTTGCTGTCGGTGTCCTTGATGCTTCACCGGTAATATTTGTTGTTGCTCCGTCAACAGTCAGCATGATACCTTCGTTTGCTTCATCCGCAAGCTCAAACATAGTATCTATAGTAAATGTAACTGTAACGTTCTTACTTCCTTCATCCCACTTGATGTAATGAGAACCATCCACAAAGCTCTTATTGAACTCGGCCTTGATATCAGCCTTCTCATTAAGGTATGTGATGTTAATTGTATAATCACTCTTATTTCCGGCGTTATCCTTTACTACTATAGGAACAGTTCTTGTTGCTCCGCCGGCTTTTGATTCATCTTTTGCAATAGTATAGGATACACTTCCTGATGTAACAGTAGCAGCGCTTCCATCAACAGTAACAGACTCTACTCCACTACCATCTATATCAGAATCATCAAAGTCCTTCTGCATATCAGCTACATTGAATGAGAGATCTAAATCAGTCATCGCTGATACAGTCATTGAATAAGTTGAATCCGTCTTTTCTACAGTAACAGCCGAACTACCCTGAGAAGCACTCAGATCGCCGTTGATATAAGGATTTGTATCATCATAGAATATATCAAAGACCTTTGACTGTCCTGAAAGTCCGGCAGCACCACCTTCATACTTGCTGGTGGCCTTCATCTTAAATGTATTGTTACCGTGTACCAAAGTTGTTGTATTGGTTACCTTATCGCTTGAAGGTGTAAGTGTTGCTACAGTCTCATCAGTTCCACTGGTAGTATTTACCAATACAACTCCTCCATCAAGGCTTGCTTTACTGTCTGCCACTTTAACCTTTGCACTTAATTCTACAGTTTCAGTATTAACTACTTCCTGTGTAGCTGTTACATCATCCGAACCTATTTTCTCCTCAGAGAATACAGGATGTCCGTCTGAATAATTAATAGTAACAGTAAACTCTTCGTTTATAGTATCATCAGTTAATTCTACTTTATAATCAACCTTTTTATTGTTTGTCTTTTCAGGATCTGCAGCTACATTAAATGTATAAGTATTTCCGGTTCCCTTTGAAACTGTCGGTGTTGAAACACTGGCACCTGAAGGTGTTACTGTTATTTTTGATGTATCAATCGCAGAATCTGTCGAAAACTCTACATCTATAGTACCTGCTGCACTAAGTGTACCTGATGCAGGAACTGTTATAGCATACGTAGCCGCATCCATACTTCCTGTAATAGTTGTCGGAGTAGCTGAAGCACTTTCTTTATAGCTGGCCTTATATCCTGTAAGAAGATAATTATTAACTGTACCTGTTACGGATGTTGAAAGTATTGATGCACTTCCTCCGGAAGCAGGTGCAACTATATTCTTTGTTATAGTATAACTACCATCTGATGTAACCGGCTTTGCAAGCGCCTGATTAACTGCAGAAAGTGATGTATATGTTGTTGGAGATGATTCTCCATCCTTGGCAACTTCATATGATACTGTACCATAATACTTCACTGAAGCAGTCTCAGTAACATCAGTATCCTCAAGAGTTGCAGGATTTGCCGAATCATTAAACTTTAAGTCAGCTTCCGGATCATATGATACTATACTTATTGACTTAAGCTTCTCATATTCATATGAAGCTGCATCAACAGGTGTATAATCATTACTGCCTTCATAATAACGCAGATTATAGCGCAACAGATAGATGGTATTTCCATCACTTATAGTGGCCGGAAGCTCACCTGATCCATCTACATTTTGACGCCATACACGTTTAAACTCTACTGACACAGCGACTTCAGTAATATCTTCTGTTCCCGGAACACTTCCCTCATCCAGATAATAATTCGTATTATCCCTAGTATAAAGTGTAGTATTTCCAGTCTCTATAGCAGAACTGTCTGTTGGAGCAGCAAACTTAATTCCGGTCGCAGGAACTTTTATCGTTATGTCCTCTGTATCACCCGAATTATTATATACGCCACTCACATAATCGCCATCTGTTATAGTACTTGCCGGAGTATCAGCTTCAACGCTTTTACTGCGGTTACCGAAGTATATAACCGAGAAGACCATAGCAAGAGCAGTAAGAAATGCAATAATTCTTACTTTGAGCGGTCTAGGCATATGCTCTTTTCCTTTCTTATTATTTATCATATCGTCTCTCTCCTCCCTACAAGCTTTCCTCTGTATGAACAATTGTTTCACTGTATAAAACTTTAATTCCTTCTCGATTAAGACCTCCGCTCTTCCTAACCGAATCGCTACCCGGAGCCATATCTGATCTCAGTACAGATGTTGTCTCTGGGTTATATGTTCCATAAACATCCTTGTCTGACAGATCTTCCATCTCAGCTGTAAGGACATCCGTTTTATCCACATCATCATCCAGATCTTTGTTATAGAGATTTGCACTTCCGGAACTTGACCTAAGTACGTCCGTCTTCTCATCACCAGGCTCATCATCAAAGAGATCATCATCGACAAGCTCTCTGTCGTCCACTGTGCCATTTCCTGTTAAGACATCTGTAGCATCATCTGCTCTTTCGTCTCCGTATTCGGCATTACCCTGTGATAAGATATCTGTTGCCTGTTCCATCTCGAGAACCGTTGTAGGATCCTCGCTGGCCTCACCTTTGGTTTTCATTTCGTTATAAGTAAGAACCTCTGTTGATTCTTCCTCAAGATTTCTTCTTGCTTTCTCCTCGCTGCTCTGAACCTTTCTTCTTGCATCCTCAGCAGCTCTTTTGGCAATGCTCTCAGCACTTTCTCCGGACACATTACTTGACTGAGCACCGGTATGCGAGGTGATCGGAGCACTCTTACCTGAATTGGAAACCTTTATATCTCTTGCCTGTATGCTTCCAATCTTCTTTCTCTTAGAACCGGAGGTTGTCGTCCTTCCTCCTGTTCTTATTTCCTCAATCGCTTTCTTCTGAGTTCTTCCGGTAACTACACCAAACGCTTCAGGGATTCTCATTTTGATAAATATGATTATCGACGCTATAAGGAATATAGCTGTAAGTATGAGTCCGCCGTAGAACATTATATTATATATACCCATAGCTTATTCCTCCTCTCCCTGATCAGCAGCCTCTTCTGTAGTTTCCTCAGAGGATTCTTCAGATGTTTCTTCTTTTTCTTCAGTAAGGGAACCATCATCAAGTCCATCCATTGTTGAAGATCTCTTTATCCATGTAGGATTAGATCCAATTCCCTCTATTTTATTTCCTTCATGATATATAGCAAGTATATCTTCCTTCTGCTTATCGGTCCACTTACCAGGATCCTGCTGTTTGCTTTCATAGGTAGTATACAGATAATTAAGATGTTCTGCATAAACCTTCACAGCAAGAGCATTTCCGCTGCCCATTTCAGCTTCAGTATCCTGATATGTCTTAAGCGCAGCTTCTGAATCACCTAGCTTTGCATGGATATCTGCTATTCTACACTGATTATTTACATATGACTGAACAAGTCCCTTTGCTGTCTCATTATCAGTAGCTTCATCCAGCTTAACCTTACCCTTTATCTGACTTACAACCTCCTGATAATAGTTAAGTGCAAGCTTATAGTTTTCCGTTCCATTCTCTGCCTTTTCACCAAGTGTGAAGTATATCTCAGCAAGATCACTGTTGTATTCAAAGAAGTAATCAGCCGCATCCTCTCCGGTGTAATCAGCCAGATCCTTTACTGCCTGAGTCATAACTGCTTCGGCCTGTCCCGGAACACCCTCGTTGTTCAGATAAGATACATATATCTTTCCTACAGTTTTGTAGTTCTCAAACTTCTGAGGATTATCATTTGTAAAGCTGTTTATATTATATGAAGCGAAGCCATTTACCTTATCAATAAGTTCATTAGCATTTACATTTGTACTAGAAAGGATAAGTGCAATGCTTCCATAATAATCAGCCAGTTCACCGTAATCCTCATCTGCCTTGTCGACCATCTTGAAGTACTTGGCAGCTGCTCCATAATCATTCACCTCAGTGAAGTACGTAAGTCCCAGCTTGTAGAGAACTTCATCATTTTCATCGATTCCTTCGTATTTATTCTTAACACGGTTTGCTACTGTATTCAGTCCATCCTCAAGCTTCAGCTCTGTGTCACCCTTTTCATTTACCGTTTTTGAAGAATCGATAAATGTATCGATATATTTTATATATGCCTCAGCATCTTTTCCATCTAGTTCAAATGCTTTTTTATATTCATTCGCAGCTGACTGATACATACCATCTGTCTTGTATCCGTTACCTGCTTCTATATATGCGATGTAGTTGTCGGAAGCAATCCTGTCAATTCCGAATTTTCCGAAGAGAGCTACGCCGGCAGAAACAAGTGTAAGCGCTACAGTTGTAGCAAATATACGAACCTTCTTCTTGTTTGCCTTTATATAACTGTCATCAAGCTCAGTATAGTGTTCAAGTGCATATATAAGCTCAGAGCATGATTGATATCTCTCATTTGGATTCGGCTTTGTACATCTGAGAATTATCTGCTCAAGTCCTGTAGAAAGCATAGGATCCACTTCTCTGATAGGCACCATCTCATAAGGAGGTTCCTGAGGATTTTTTCCTGTTACCATATGGTACAGTGTTGCACCGAGGTTATATATATCAGTACGCGCATCTGTTTTATAGATACCACGTCCCTGTGCATCACCAAACTGCTCAGGCGCCGCATATCCTCTGGTTCCAAGTGCAGTTGTATCGGCATTATTCTCTATATCATAGGTCTTGGCTGTACCGAAGTCTATCAGCTTAACTCCGCCATCAGGCTTGAGCATTACATTTGAAGGCTTCATATCACGATAGATGATAGGCGGATTCATCGAGTGCAGATACTCAAGAGCTGATGCAAGCTCAAGTCCCCATTCAATAACCTGCTCCTGTGAGAATCTCTCAACCTCCTTCAGCTTATCTGCCAGGTTCTCACCTTCTATGAAGTCCATAACAACGCAGATAGTTCCGGCATGCTTAACTATATCTATAATTCTGGGAATAACCGGATGGTCCACATCCTTAAGAATATTTGCCTCTCTCTCAAGTCCCTTGAGAAGGATTTCTGTACTCTTTGAACCATCATTTTTGATTTCCTTAACTGCGAGCTGCATGTTCATTCGGTTATTTCTTGCCAAATAAACGATGGACATACCACCCTCACCTATTTGTCTAAGGATCTCATATTTTTCGTCTAAGACGGTACCCTCTTTTAACATATCTTCAACTCCATCATTTAGTCTTTATTGCTGCTACAGTAATATTATCAGTCTCTTTACGGTTCTTTACGAGCTCAGTCAGATAAACACAACCGTACTTAAGTTCTTCCATATTTGCAGCATTATCAGGTCCGAGTTTTTCCATTATCTCTTCCTCGGAGATCTGGTGTCTGAATCCATCCGAACAAACAAAATAAACTGCATTTCTCTGAATCTTACCCTTCAGGAAATCCGGAGTAACCTTTGCGGATGCTCCGACACACTGCAGGAGTACACTTCTTCTCGGGTCAATCTTTGCCTCTTCAGGAGTCATTCTTCCTGCGGCAATCTCCCTTGCAACGAAGGTCTGATCCTTTGTGAGTATCCTTACAGAATCATGTAATTCATAAACACGACTGTCTCCTACGTGAACTATGTAAAAATCATTTCTGTACATGAGTATTGCGGACACTGTTGTTCCAAGCATTATGTTGTTATCCGATCCATATACACTAAGCAGTCTGTTTTCTGTCTGAATGATACTGTTCCAATCATCCCTGAGTCTGAGTGGTGAGAACGAATCATCCAACACCTGTGTTATGAACTCTTCATCAAACCAGCGGCAGAACGCGGTAATTACTTCCTTGGACGCAAGCTCACCCTTAGCCAGTCCACCCATTCCGTCACAAACAATCGCAAAAGCCACCTGCCCCTCAGGTGTATCTACAATACGAATAGCTGTAGAATCCTGGTTTGTACTTTTCCTAATACCTATATCGGTATTATATGTTGCCGAATATTCCATTTATCTGTTCCCTTCTCTTAGGAGAAATGTAAAGTCTTCATCTCCGAACTTAACTTCCATATTTGCCTTAAGCAGAACCTCTCTGCCCGGCTCAAGCTTTTCGCCATCAACAAAGGTTCCGTTTGTTGAATCATTATCCTTCAGATAATTAACCCCATTCCTCTTGATGACAATTACATGAACCCTGCTTATAGCTGAATTATTCTCTATCGCATAATCAGCATGAACTCTTGATTTTCCGATCTTGAATTCATCCTTGGTTATATATATCTTCTCACCGGTCTTCTTACGAACAAAATGTGGACGAGGAACGCTAGGCTCTTCAGGAGCATTATCCTCTGCCTCCTGCATTATCGTATCAAGAGAAACCATGTCCCCTGCTTCCTCAGCCTTTGGTGCTTCCGGTGCCTTTGGTGCCTCTGGAGCCTCCGGTGTCTCTGGAGTCTTTGGAGCTTCCGGTGCCTTTGGCGCTTCATCTATAGGCTTTCCTGTCATAGGATCGAATTTTTTCTGTGGTGCCTGTGGCTGCACTGGCTGCTGTGGTACCTGACCTATTGGCTTTCCGGTCATTGGATCAAACTTAACCTGTGGCTGCTGTGGTGCTTGAGGCTGCACTGGCTGCTGTGGTGCTTGAGGCTGTACCGGCTGCTGTGGCTGTGCCGGCTGTCCCTGTGGAACCTGACCCATTGGTGGTACCTGGCCCATTGGTGCCTGTGGCTTTGGCATCTCAGGCGCTTTTGTTGCTTCAGGTGCTTTTGGCATCTCCGGTGCCTTCGGTGCTTCAGATGCTTTTGGCATCTCTGGAGCCTTCGGTGCTTCCGGTGTTTTTGGTGCCTCCGGAGTCTTTGGAGCTTCCGGTGCCTTTGGTGCTTCATCTATAGGTTTTCCTGTCATAGGATCGAATTTCTTCTGTGGTGCCTGTGGCTGCACTGGCTGCTGTGGTGCTTGAGGCTGTACCGGCTGCTGTGGCTGCACTGGCTGTCCCTGTGGTACCTGTCCCATCGGAGGAACCTGTCCCATTGGGGCCTGTGGCTTTGGCATCTCAGGTGCCTTTGGTGCTTCAGGTACTTTTGGCATCTCTGGTGCCTTCGGTGCTTCAGGTGCTTTTGGCATCTCAGGTGCCTTCGGTGCTTCAGATGCTTTTGGCATCTCTGGAGCCTTCGGCGCTTCAGATGCTTTTGGCATCTCAGGTGCCTTCGGTGTTTCAGATGCTTTTGGCATCTCTGGTGCCTTCGGTGCTTCAGATGCTTTTGGCATCTCTGGAGCCTTCGGTGCTTCCGGCGCCTGACCTATTGGCTTTCCGGTCATTGGATCAAACTTAACCTGTGGCTGCTGTGGTGCTTGAGGCTGTACCGGCTGTCCCTGTGGTACCTGTCCCATTGGTGGAACCTGACCCATTGGAGCCTGTGGTGCCTGACCTATCGGCTTTCCGGTCATTGGATCAAATCTAAGCTGTGGCTGCTGTGATGCCTGTGGCTGTACCGGTTGCTGTGACTGCATCGGCTGCTGTGGCTGCATTGGCTGTCCCATCGGTGGAACCTGTCCCATCGGCATCTGTCCACCCATTGGCATCTGTCCGCCCATTGGCATTGGACCACCCATCGGCATCTGAGGTCTTGGCATAGAACCCGCTCTGTTTCTCAGAACTCCGGCCTTATCAACCTTTACTCCTGTCTGAGGCATTCCGCCCATTGGTATATCAGCAACGTCAAGCATCATCTCGTTGACCATCACGTTGAAATCAGCGAGTGAAAATCTATCTGAATTCACATTTGTTATGAGTCTGGCAACGTAATTATCCTTGTCTTCTTCACGATACTTCATACGTGATAAAACGCTTCTGAAGAATTCCGGAATCTCAGAAACATCCATTGCCTGATTTTTTATCGGAATCACATAAGCATATGTCTCCAGAGTCTTTTCATCTATGTAAATGTAGTCTACATCCTTAACGATATAGCTTACAGGTATACTGTATTTTCCAATATCCATTCCTGTAATAAGATTCTTGAGTATTGTAAGTACAGCGCCCTTTGACATAGTCTGCTTCAAGAACGATGAAAGCTGAGTTGCAGATGGGATAAGTGAATACACAACCCTCTTATCTCCATCCTGGCTGAACTTCATAGGAGCCGTCATCTCGACTATATTCTCATCCAGTCTTTCAAGTGCTGTAGAGTCGAGTTCTTCTGACGGTGCCAGCTCATATCTCATCGTTATGCTGTTGCCTCTGGTCTCAAAGCTTATGTTCTTTTTTTCCATAATTGCCCCCATTTTCGTTTATTTTCAATAACCACAGATAGTCCAGTACATTTTTATGCACTGAACCATCTAATTTCTACTTATCCAAGTCTAAATGTAAAGTCTTCGTCTCCAAGTCTGATTGAAGCATTGTCCTTGAGTAATACTTCCTCTTCATCAGCTATTTCGACATCATTTACATATGTATGATTTGTTGACTTGTTATCCTTTATGTAGTAAGAGTCTCCCTTATGAATTATTACCGCATGCTGACGGCTGATAGCTCCGTTTCCACTTACTCTGTAATCAACACCTCTGGTTGCCTTACCGATCTTGAATACCGGCTTATTGATCATTATCCTCTCTTTTGTGTTTACTCTTATGAGATAAGGATTGATCTTGATAGCTCCGGTAGCTCCAAGGATTGTGTTATCAATAACCTCTGCCTTCTTTTCAGGTTCCTTCTTTTCAGGCTCCTTCTTTTCAGCTTCTTTCTTTTCGGCTTCCTTCTTTGCATCCTTCTTTGATGACTTCTTCTTTGTGTCAGCCTCTGTCTCTTCCTCTGCTACATTCTCTGCTGCAGCTTCCTCTTCTTCGATTGCCTCTTCAGCAGCCTTAAGCATTGCCGCTCTGCTTACACGTACCGGCTTAGCTCCCGGCTCCTTCTTAGGTGGCATTGGTGGAGGATTCTTTCCATCAACCGCTCCTGCAAGTTCCTGAAGCTTCGCTTTGATGTCCTCAAGAGTTTCTGTATGCTCAGTCTCTCTTTCAATATTCTTAGGAGTTGCTGTTTTCTTTACAGGAACCTCCTCAACTTCTTCATCTACCTTGTGCTCTTCTTCCTCTTCCTCCGGAGCACTCTCTTCTTCAGCTTCCTCTTCCTCGGCTGCGATTTCTTCTTCAGCCTCAGGTTCTGCTGCAGCCTCCTCTGGAGCAGCTTCATCTTCCGAAGTCAGAACAGTTGTATCTGCATTTGCAAGCTCTATGTCTTCCTCGTCATCGTCTCCGATCTCAGGCAGCTTATCATCCGCATTACCCAGATCACTCATGAAGTCCATAGCACCCTTTTCTTGCTCAGCGTCAGCCTCTGTCGTTGCTGTATCAACAACCTCGGCGCCGTCTTCAGTCTCAATACCTGACTCCTCTGAATAAGTCATTCCTGCATCCTGCATCATCGCTTCAGTAAGTCCGATGAGTCCTCTGAGGTTGAACGAGTCTCCGTTAATATATGTAAGAAGCTGTCCAACATATGAAACATCCTCTTCAACATCATACTTCATTCCGGCCATCAGCTGTCTGACAAAGCTCTTGAACTCTGCAGAAACCGAAGCCTCACTTTCAACAGGAAGATATAAGAACTTCACACTGAGTGTATCAGGATCTACATACATAAATCCCTTATTAAGTAAAATGTAAGAAAGCGGGATAGCATGTTCCTTAACACTTATCATCGCAAGTGATATATTTCTAAGTAATGTAAATACCTTCTCTCTGTTTACTGTTTCTTCAGTAAACTTCTCAAGTGTAGTACGTCCTGTAACATCATATGTGAGATAATCATAATCATCATCCTCTTCATATATGATATTAAGTATCTCAGGTATATCATTATCTTCACAATAATCAAGAACATCTTCGTCGACTTCCATACCCTCGCCCATTATATATGTAAGGTATCTCTCGCGTCCGATATTCTTTGCTGTAAAAATAAATCTTCTCATTTTGTGTGCATCCTCCTGTTACGCAAGCATTTCCAGTATTTTCTGGATTCTATGATCAGTCTGTATCATTGCTCCAGACGTCATCCTCAACATTGTTTTTCTTTTTGAACATACTCTTTTCGTCTATATCCTGTATTCCGTCTCCGTTAGTATCAGTACCTCCGATGTACTGATTCTCATGTTCCTCGTAGGTCTCAGAGAAAGCATGTTCACCCTTCTCCTCATCTACGATCCTGTAATACAGATATGATGTGTCGTCAGGATAAAGCGCAGCCTTTATACACGCAACTCCCGGATTGGATATAGGACCTACCGGGTATCCCTTATACACATAGGTGTTGTAAGGAGAATTGAGTGCCAGATCATCTGTTGACATCTTCTCCTGATTATACATACCATTTGTCAGCGGATATAGAACAGTAGGGTCGATCTGAAGGAGCATATCCTTCTGCATTCTGTTATAAATAACGGATGCAATCTTAGGTCTTTCCTCGTCTATTTTCGCTTCTCTTTCTATCATAGAGGCAACAGTAATAACCTCGTAAGAACTCATTCCTCTTTCAAGTGCCTTTGACTTCATCTCATCTGTGTAATAAGCCTTGAAAGCATTAAGCATCATTCTTACAAGATCAGTAGCCGTTGTTTCATCGGTGATATCATATGTTGCAGGGAAGAGATAACCCTCCAGCTTATATCTGACATCAACTCCCGATGGAACATCCTCTAAATATTCAAAATCATTTGCCGTAACCGACTTAACTGCATTTATAAACTCTGTCTTCGTGCAGATACCTTCTTCTTCACACTTCGCCGCTATCTGGTCGACCGTGAAGCCCTCCGGAATAACAAGCTGCTTTTTGTTCTTGCTATCCTCATCCTCACTGGCCATTACCTCCATCATCTCAAGAGTATTCATACCCTTGTGAAGCTTAAACTTACCACTCTGAAGTCTGCCTCGAAATTTGGAGTTCTGTAAACGCTCAACAAAGGCCCCCTCGAACTTAATCAGGCCTTTTTTATGAAGTATCTTTGCTATTTCTTTAACCGATGCATTCTTGGGAATCTCTACCTCAACCTCTTCGCCCGGCTTTGTATGTGTACTTGTAAGCTCATCGTTATACTCTGCCTTGTATTCACTTATATGATTGGACACAACCATAAACAGCAGAAAGGCAGCTGTAAGGCCGATCATCAACTTTACCAGTTTTACCATTTTACTTATTCTTCCTCAAAATGATCATTAGCGTAGAGTTACCCACTTTTACGTATATATACTATCATTTTTCTTCTAAAATCGCAACAGCCCTTTTTATTCCTTCCGAAATATCCACCTCAGCTTTCCAACCAAGTGCTTCAAGCTTTTCAGGGTTCATTATCTCAGGTGTTTTCTTAGAATAATCCTGCACCGGTTCTGCCTCATCCTCCTTGTTGGCAAAGGATAAAGTAAGACCTCTTTCAGGAAATGCTTCTACTGCTTTTTTCGCAAAGCCTCTTATTGTTACATTTCCTGCCTCGCCGGATATATTATAAGGCTGCATGTTCTCTCCTGAAACAAGCACCTTGAGTATGGCTCTGGCAGTATCAGTCACATAACAAAATGACCTGTATGGGGCACCACTACTCTTAAGAAGGATGCTCTCTCCGCGAACTATATTGGCAATAAACTGAGCCCATACTCTGTCATCATCCAGGCTGGCTGCACCATATATATAGCTTGGTCTGACTATCTTAATGCTCATACCATACTGCTTTGCATAGCTGGCCGATAGGGTTTCTGCCGCCCTCTTTCCGACAGCATAGCAATTCTTATAGGAATCAGGATCAACAAAGCCCTGAGTTTCCTCAACAAGCTCCTTTGAGCCATTCGTAACGTCACCATAAACCTTAAGGCTGGAAACAAGAAGAAATACCGCACCTGATTCTTTAGCATACATAAGCGCATTATCTGTTCCGACAAGATTGGCTCTTATTGTTCCAACAGGATCATTTTCAAAATGCCATGCAGAAGCCTGGCTGGCAGCATGTATTACATAGTCAGCCTTTTCTTCTATTTCAAAATGTGAGCAGACATCCTGCTCAACAAGCATAAGGTCTTCTCTCTCTGCCAGTTTTCCGTACTTTTCTTCAGCACGCTTCTTGTTCCTGACAAGACCGATAACAGTTATCCCTGCCGACTTAGTATCATTTCTGAGAAGAAGTGAGGATACCAGATAAAAGCTTATGAAGCCGCCCGCTCCTGTTATCAGGATCTTTTTACCATCCAGCTGATCCCAGCCCGGATCGTAAGAAGTGATTTCCTTTACATCCTCAAAAAGTCGTCCCTTTATATTTTCCTCAACCGAGTATTCTGTCTCCGAGTAGTTTTTCACCTATATATCCCTCAATCTATTATTCTTTTTCTATTATTCATTTTCTTTTGTTCTATAGTTTTTTTCTGCAGCAATCTCCTGTGGCAATTCGTTACTAAAGTGCTACTCCTCGCGGCCAAGTTCCTCCTCAGCAAACATTCTGAAATGCTTATAGAAAAAGCTTGCTCTAAGAGTGTCCATGTCCTCCGGAGTTGTAACCTTAATGTTGGTTCTTTCTCCTATAAAAAGTCTTACCTCTTCACCCAGCTCGATAAACAGCTCGCTTGATGATACAGGATTTGTTATTCCTCTTTTTTCCGCCTCGCTATGAGCCCAGAGTATCCTCTCCATTGTGTAGCCCTGAGGAGCCTGTGTTATATACATAGAGCTTCTCTTATAGCTCTTTTTGCAGATTTCTCCATCCTCGCTGTAAAGTAGCGAATCAATACTAGGAGTTACAGGAACTGCAGTTCCATACTTTCTCGTAAGCTCGATACAATTCGATATGAGCTTTTCTGAAAGCATCGGTCTTACTCCGTCACAAATAAGTATTATATCGTCCGGATTTTTTGCAACCTTCGCAGTCTCAACTACTCCGTTATGAATAGACTCATATCCGGTTTCACCACCCGGAATAACCGCTCTGACTTTTTTTACATTGAATTTTTCAATCAGTTCATTCAGATAATCTATCCAGTCCTCCTTGCAGGCGATAACTATATCATCGACCTCACTATGCTTTGCAAAGTGTTCCATTGTCCTTATGATTATAGGCTTACCCGCCACCTTTAAAAACTGCTTTGGCATATCAGTTGACTTCATACGTCTTCCGACTCCGCCCGCAAAAAGCATCGCTGTTACCATCTAAAATCTCCTTATCCAAATCCACTGCGTCAGCTACTAACAAACCTGTTTATAATCCTTCAGGAAGTCCTTCATCTCCTCAGCCGCCTTCTCAAGTACATCCTTGTTCGGCAGATATACTATTCTGAAATGATCCGGAACCTCCCAGTGGAAACCACCACCATGAGTGAACAGTATCTTTTTCTTTTTAAGAATATCAAGGACAAATCTCTCATCGTCCTTTATATCAAACTTATCTATATCAATCTTAGGGAAGCAGTAAAATGTAGCTTCCGGCTTTACAACTGAAAGTCCCGGGATATCATTTATGAGATTTACGATGCATTCTCTCTGCTCATATATTCTTCCGCCCGGTTCCACCAGTGCTTTTGTCTCATCCTGCAGTTTTAGTGCCGGAGCAATAAGTGACTGTGCAGGAACGTTAGAACAAAGTCTCATTGAAGAAAGGAGCTTTATACCTTCTATATAACCTGCCGCATTTTTCTTATCTCCCGAAAGTGACATCCATCCAACTCTGTAGCCCGCTATCAGATGTGACTTTGATAAACCGTTAAATGTGATGCACATACATTTAGGTGCAAGACTGGCAATTGAAACATGCTTCTTTCCATCCATAACAAGTCTGTCATATATCTCATCCGCAAATATGATCAGGTCGTGCATCTCAGCCAGCTTTACGATCTCCATAAGAAGAGACTCAGGGTAAAGCGCACCTGTCGGATTGTTTGGATTGATAACAACTATTCCCTTGGTTCTCGGAGTTATCTTTCTCTCTATATCCTTTATATCAGGATACCATCCTGACTGTTCATCACAGATGTAATGAACCGCTGTACCACCAGCCAGTGTAACTGAAGCTGTCCAGAGCGGATAGTCCGGCGAAGGAACAAGTATCTCGTCACCATAATCGAGGAGTCCCTGCATCGAAAGTGTGATCAGCTCACTGACTCCGTTTCCTGTATATATATCATCTATATCAACATTTGGAATATTCTTTGATCTGTCATACTCAAGTATAGCTTCTCTTGCACTGAGAAGTCCTTTGGAGTCTGAATAGCCTTCTGTCTTCGGAAGGTTATCTCTCATAACCTCAAGCAGCTCCTGAGGAGCCTCAAATCCAAACGGTGCAGGATTTCCTATGTTGAGCTTAAGGATTTCTTCACCTGCCGCACTCATTCTTGCAGCCTCATCCATAACCGGGCCACGGATATCATAACAGACATTATTCAACTTAACTGATTTGTTAAAGACTCTCATCTTTTGTCACCTTCTTTTAGAAATGTTTCGGCGTTATGTAAAGCACACCAAGCCTATAATACCACTATGCAACAAAAAAAGCCACTTAATTGTGGCTTTTTTAGGCTTTTTTACGCTTGGCTTACCTTCTTCTTTATGGGTATCTCCAGCTGGCCGGTTTCAAAGCCCCTGAGTCTTCGCATAATCAGCTTATATGCAATGATCAGGAACACATCAGCAAGCACCCACGCAAACGGACTTGCAAGGCAGGCAGCAACGTATCCGTATTTCGGAACCAAGTAGAAGCCGGCAAAGCCTCTCGCTATCATCTCAAATACTCCCGCCATGATTGCCAGTATCGAATATCCCATTCCCTGTATAAGAAATCTCACTGTATTTACAAGTGAAAGAGCGAAGTAGAATATCGAATTATATTTCAGATACATTTCCGCATTTTTCAGAAGCAGAGCACTTGGCTCATCTATGAACAGCTTTACGAAATACTGTCCGAAAACTCCAAGTATAAAGTATGCAATAATCGAATATACAAAGCCTATCACTACGGCCCATTTAAGCCCGGATCTTATCCTGTCATACTTCTTTGCGCCCATGTTCTGTCCACTGTAGGTTGCAGCTGTGTTTCCGAGTGCATCAAATGGACATGTAAAGAAAAGGCTTACCTTAAGGGCTGTTGCCGAAGAAGCAACATAGGTACTTCCGAGTACATTTACAGCTGACTGAAGGATAACGCTTCCGATAGCTGTGATCGAGTACTGAAGCCCCATAGGAATTCCCATATAAAGAAGTCTTCCGATATACTTATTTCTTGGTCTTCTTTCACCCTTCTCGAATCTGAGAATATCATACTTCTTTTTGATGTATAAGACACACAAAAGTCCGGATATAAACTGTGAGATAACAGTTGCCCATGCAGGTCCTGCTATTCCAAGTGGCTCAACCATTATTATATCGAGTCCTATATTTATAAAGGATGACAGAAACAGGAAATATACCGGTGTCCTGCTGTCTCCGAGACTCCTCATGATTCCGGACGCAAGGTTGTACATGATCGTAGCCGGAATCCCCAGGAATATAATAAATATATATGTATACGATTCTTCTATTATATTTTCAGGTGTATTAAGTCCGCGTAGGATAGACATACAGAGGATGCAGACTACTACTGTAAGCATCAGTGAAATAGCCCCCGCTGTCCAGATGCTGTTTGCAACAAACTTTCTCATAGATGAGTAGTCCTTTGCTCCGAACCTCTGGGCTATCGGGATTGCAAAGCCTGAACAGATTCCCATACAGAATCCAATAACCATAAAGTTCAGACATCCTGTTGCACCAACCGCTGCAAGACTGTCTTCTCCGAGATTTCTTCCTATTATGACAGTATCTGCCACACTGTAGAATTGCTGAAAAAGAAATCCTACAAGAGTCGGAATCATAAATCCGAGTATGTGCTTAAGTGGTGATCCTGTTGTCATATCTACTGTTTTCTTGTTTGTCATCTACTTAACCTCTCTATTAGCGAAAAAAAAGAAACAATATCTGACATTTATTCTGCATTGTTGAAATGTTATAACACTTTACTTTATCGCTTGCAATACTCAAAACCCGACAAAAATATAAAAAATCAGCAAATTTTTATTTGAATCCGCTGATTTTTTATAATATCGGACATTTTGTTAATTGCAGACTCCGTCGGCTCCGCACCACCATCCGTCGACATATTGGTTAGTAACCATATATCCGGAACCATCAAAATAGTACCAGCTTCCATCAATCTTCAGCCACTCTGACTTTGCATACCAGCCTGTAGTGTCCCCATACCACCAGCCACTTGAGTCATTCGCCCATGCAGCCACACCGGAGTATGTACATGTACCATCAGCGTCCAGCCACCAGCCTCCTATCCATTCACTGGCTGCCATATATCCACTGGCATCAAAATAATACCAGAACCCGTCTATTTTAAGCCACTTGCTAGTAGGATAATTTCCATCTGCGTCTACGACCCACCATTTGCCGTCGCCGCCCTTCCACGTATATTCATCAGTTGCAAAATTATCAGGATTACATTGAACAACACGGTTACTCTCATTGTTCTGATATATGCTTACACTTTTGAAACTATCTGTCACAGACTTAAATGCATCGTAGCTTATTGCTCCGTTTTTATCAGAGCATTTCCACGAATCATCCTTTTTCACGCCATAAAAATCATCCTTCTCGACTATGGCATTTCCTTTTATCTCAAACTCACAATAATCGTATGGCATTCCTTCTTGTGAAGCCGGACCACCTCTATATATACAGAAGCTCTTTCTGTCAGCTGACACCTTGTAGCTTCCATATCTATATACAATCATTTTGCTCGTATCAAGCTTTACGACCTTACCATCACTATAGGTATAAATCTCATCAATCGTGACAGGTGTACCGTCACTATCATAAATCATTTCAGGCATTCCATCTGAGTTCAGGTCAGCTACAATGAAGCTTCCTATTCCCCTCCTCATATCTTCGCCGTAACCTCTGAGTATATTTTTATAACCATCCATGGCTAAAGTCATATCACTCTTAGAATAAGCATATACATCTCCCGACTTAGCACTCAGCGCAAGTCCGAAACCGGACGCTAAAATAATAGCAGCTGATGACACCGCCGAAACAAAAACTGAAGCTTTTGAAACCTTTTTCTTCGAATCATTTTTCTTAAACATCTTCACCTTTTCCCCTTATTTAAGTCTTGTTCATAAATTACTCTATATACAAATCTACTCTGGTTTCACATTTTTACGCAAAACCAGAGCAGAATATCACTTATCCATTTAAAAATCAAGTATTATTTATCCACACCATCTGAAGCGCTTTTAGTCTACATCAACTGAGGATGCGAAGTATCTTGCACCCTCGCGGCGAACCTCTCTGTCACGGATAGAATAGATATCATCATAATTATTGATAAGCAGGTCTACAAGATATCCTGACATAGCTCCACTCTCAACATACTCCTTGAGCGTTACTATAACCTCTTCCTTTGACATACCCGGACGATAAGCTCTGATCTCGGCAACAGCTGAGAAGATATCAGCTATAGCAATGATACGCGCACCCATAGGTATATCATCAGCCGATAGTCTGAAAGGATAACCATAGCCATTCAGCTTCTCATGATGAAGTGAAGCCCAGCGGCCTATCTGCTCAAAACCTGCAATGTCCTTAAGTAACAGATTGGTATAATAAGCATATTCCTTTACTATATTAAATTCTGAATCGGTAAGCTTATCATTCTTATCAAGAAGTGTCTTTGGAACCTTAAGCTTACCTATATCGTGAAGATATCCTGCAATCATCATCATCTTGCACTCATCCTCAGACATACCCATTATCTCTGCCAGTCTTACAGCCGTTGCCGCTACTCCTGATGAATGCATAGCTGTGTATGAGCTTCTGAAATCGATGATACGTGACATGAATCTTGCAAGCTCAATAGCTTCATCGAGTGTTATTACATTTGCATCAGATATGTAGTTCAGGAATATCTCAGGCTGATGAAGAACCTCCATCCACACATATTCCTTTTCTGCAAATCTAAGGAACGCTTCAACCACAGTAGAACTGATTCCCTGTCCGCTTTCCTCTGATATGGTATCACATATATCTTCAACCTGGTTAAGTGCTGCGTCCTTCGGATCAAGCATTGCAGCAACTCTGTCAGAAAGATGAATGATTTCCGCAAAGTCCTTATACTTATCAGCTCCGAACAGATCCTCATCAGCATCCTCTCCGGGTTCAGCTATCTTCATTATCTCACAAACACCCTTGAGCCTTGGAACATCACCTATAATTCCTATACCGGGACCGGCAAAGTCTTTAAAATAATATCTTCCGCCGCCTGCATCCTTTTCCGGCATCATTACGATTCCGACATCATAGAGAAGGCTGGCATAAAGCAGATCCTTTTTATCCTCATCACTATAATCCATCTCATCAGCTATGTTGTACGCAAGATAAGCTACCATCTGATGAAGATTCTCTGTTTCAGGGCGAAGCAGATTCATCGCATTAGCGAAGCTTCTTGCTATATCCCTCATATTTGTAAATTGTTTTTCCATGTTAAGTAACCTCCCATCTTGTCACAATTATTTACCCCAATTATCGTAATTATACCATTTATATAAGTATTTGTCACTTTAGACAAATCATTTGACTTTTAATACATTAAATACTATTATAACATAAAGTTAAGTACAACTAACTATATAAGGAGATCACTATGAATCTTTCAACACTCATTGCACTTATCATTGTAGCCGCACTTTTTGGTCTGGCATCTATATATCTATATAAAAACGGCACCTGCGGGGCATGCCCTGATGCGCCGAACTGTAATGGTCACTGTAGCAGGGATAATAAAAAAGCCATAAAGAAATCACTCAAAGAAAATGCTGAGTTTAAAGAAAAATCAGATATGATAGATGATATCATCAAGAAGCATAAGGTTTAAAACATACTAAAAAACATATGTTCAAAAAAATCGGGAAACGGTTCGCTTGTATAGTGACCGTCTCCCGAAAAATCAAAGGAGTTTATATACATCTGCCGCTGGCAGAAATGTATCATATGATGATTTACTTAGGCTAACTGGTACTCAAGTGCCACAGCCTTTTTATTATGTCTTATTATTCCGATAAGAATTCCTGCAAATACTATCTCGAAAATAAGTCCGCCGATGAAGCCTGCTCCAATTGATCCTGTTGTGATAAGTGTTCCTATCTGATATACAAGGAAGCCTACGGTAAAGCCTGCTCCAAGCTGAAGTCCGATAGCACCCCACAACCATTTCTTACTCTGCATCTCAGAATTCATAGCACCGAGTGCTGCGAAGCAAGGTGGTGTATAGAGGTTGAACATAAGATATGCAAGTGCTGCAACCTTTGTTATTCCCATAGCAGTTGCAACTGCATTTCCACTTCCTACGAGCTCAAGCTCTTCAGGATCAACTAAGTTTGTGATTGCATAAACTGTTGCAATTGTACCAACTACATTTTCCTTTGCAATAAAGCCTGTGATAGCGGCTGCTGCAAGCTGCCAGGCTGCAACTCCGACTACAGGTACGAGAACGTATGAGAATGGTCCTGCAATTGATGCAAGGATTGATGTATCTGATCCATCCTCAACCGGGCTGAAGCTCCAGTTAAATGTAGACATGATCTGAACTACTGTATTACATACAAGAATAACTGTTCCTGCCTTGATGATATAAGCCTTACCTCTTTCAAGCATTGAGAGGACTGCAAACTTAAGGCTTGGTACCTTGTACTCAGGAAGCTCTATAATAAAGAATGACTTTCTGTACTTAGCTGCTGTAATTGCCTTGATGAGAAGCGCTCCAAGAAGTATCAGAACGATACCACCCATATATGCCACAAAGCTTACCCATTTTGACTTAGGGAAGAATGCTCCGGCAAAAAGAGCAATAACCGGAAGCTTAGCTCCACATGGCATGAAGGTTGCAAGCATCGCTGTAGCTCTCTTCTCTCTCTTGTTTCGGATAGTACGGCATGCCATGATTGCAGGGATACCGCATCCTGTACCGATTATCATAGGGATAACTGACTTTCCTGAAAGTCCTACTCTCTTGAAGATAGGGTCAAGCACAACTGTTGCTCTTGACATATATCCGCAATCCTCGAGAAGTGCAATGAGGAAGTACATAACCATAACCAGTGGCAGGAAACCTACAACCGCTCCGACACCGCCGATAATACCATCAACTAAGAGTGCATAAAGGAGTGGATTTGCATCTGTCATCTTGTCGCCTACCCAGCCCTTGAAGCTTTCAATCCATCCAGCCAGATAATCAGCGAGCCATGTGCCGACTGTTGTCTGTGATACATAGAAAACAACCCACATGATTCCGGCAAAAATCAGAAGTCCGAGAATAGGGTTTGTGATAAACTTATCTATCTTGTCTCCGACATTTTTGTTCTTCGTCAGAGTCTTTCTTACTTCGACATCCTTTACTATTCCATTTACAAAATCAAATCTCTTACGGTCAGCTACTTCAACCTCTTCCTTGTTAGTGAGGTCAACATTTCCCTGAACATAAGGAGCCTTCTGACCTGCACCTTCAAGCTTAGCCGCTGTCATTACTGCTTCCTTTATTCCCTCGCTTGATGTAGATACTGTTCTTACAACAGGACATCCAAGCAATTTCGAAAGCTTGTCCGCATCGATTTTATTTCCCTTTTTATCATTCACATCACTCTTGTTAAGTGCAACAACAACAGGGATTCCAAGCTCAAGAAGCTGCGTTGTAAAGAAAAGACTTCGACTGAGATTGGTTGCATCAACTATATTGATGATGGCATCCGGATTCTCATGCTTAACATAGCTGCTTGTAATGCTCTCCTCAGAAGTAAACGGAGACATTGAGTAGGCTCCCGGCAGATCGACTGCGATAAGCTCCTTATCTCCATCATTGTAAGCCTTTTTAATAGGGCTCTCCTTTTTGTCTACGGTAACACCCGCCCAGTTTCCGATTTTTTCCTTTCGTCCGGTAATGGCGTTATACATAGTGGTCTTTCCACTATTTGGGTTACCCGTTAACGCGATTCTCATTCCAACTCCTCCTTTAGTAGTTTCATTTATTGCTGATTAAGTCCTTATAATAGCGATTATATATATCTAACCGCCATTGAAAAATAGAAGGACTATATCTAGTCCTGTTAAATAACATTCATATCTTTTTATTTTGAGTTTATTCTTCTATCTGAATAGCTGATCCAAGCTCCGGATCTATGTTATATCTGGCATCCTTTATAGAAACTACAAGATTCTTCTTCTTGTCTACCACAGTTATCGACTCACCACTATAACAGCCAAGAGAAAAGAGAAACGCTTTCATTTCCTCATCTCCATATGTATTTACTTCAGCTACCTTGTACTCTACTCCCAGCTCTGCATCATTTAGATTCATTTATTTTCTTCCTTTGATTTATTTATACATGACTAAAAAAAGTGAGGTTAGCAAATTCTAACCTCACTTAATATAACCTCACATCATTTATTTGTCAATAACTTATTTATTTTATTATTTGAAAAGCTCCGTTATCTCCTGTTCAAAACCATATATATCATTTATATAGTACTTACATTTTACAGACTTAAGGAGCTGATCATTTACGTCATCGATATCCTTCATATCGACACCGGCCTTCACATTAACACCGTAGTTTTCTGCATCCTTGTCCACAGCTATGGCTTCATCCGCATTCAGCATCATTGTGTTTGTTGTTCTGGTCCTGTATCCGGTATAAAGCGGTTTGGTTTCTGCAATATCAGGAGTGAATTCTCCCTCCTCATAAGAATAATATGTATGGAATCCCAGGATTTTTGCCTCGCCATCCTTGGTCTCTATCGTGATATAGCCCGCCATATAATTCGGAATTGAATTACCATCCGAATCCTCATACGAGTCCTCTATTACAATAGGAATGATTCCCGTCTGTCCGCTGCCTATAACGCTGACAAGGTAGGTTTTTCCCTTTGCATCCTCCAGCTCGTACCATTTCTTATCAAAGGTAGTTATATTTAGATCAGCGTGCATAGTATCAGGATTTGTAAGCTCTCTCTTTGCACCGACAGAAAACTCTTCTCTGATTCCCTTTGTATAGTCAAATGTTTTTGCCGCCTTTTCATTTATATCAACATGATATCCGCCATCCTTCTCTGATACAGCTAACGCTTCAGGAGTAAGAGCCTCAGCAGCCTGCTTCTCTGATATATTATTTAACCAGTCCGCAGATCCGGCATATTCATTTGCTCTTTCAATCACAAAGGAAAGTCCTTTTTCCATAGGAGACTCTCTGTAACTCATATCGATAGTACTTCCAACCTCCTCCGATTGTTCCTTTTCCTTTATCGAAGGCTGCTCCTTTTCACCCAGAAATGCTGTCACATCTTCATAGCTTATATCAGTTTTTCCCTCTGACGAGAGCACTGAAACAGCATAGCCGGTATTATTTATAGCCGTATATCCGGCAGCTATCTTAATCAGACTATCCAAGGTCTCTATCCTTTTATCCTTGAGACTATAATTATTTTCTTCTATATAATTCTTCAGTGCCTCCATGGCATTTATATATCTCTTTGAATTCCTTGAATCTCTTGAAGGGAAAAATATACTTATGCCGGATGGAGTGTGCTCAGGACTTGCCTTATAATTATCTGTACATGAGAAGTACATCATAGCATCCGCGCTCGAAGTATCCTCATATAATGCGTCCTCTATCTGATTTGATACCCCATCAAAGCTGCAGCTTTTCGCAAAGTCTCCGTAATCAACCAGTCCCGGCCAGTTGTACCTGACTGCTGTATTTGCTGAGATAATTCGGTCTCTGAAATCAAAATCATCATTTCCGGAATATAGCTCATCACTTAAAGTCTTGGTAAAATCAGCTGTGATCTTGATCATTCTGGCATTAAATCTTTTACTATTTATAACTGCAAGTGTGGATGGACGACCGTACCCGTCAGAAGTCTCATCCTTATAAAATGCAATCGAGTCATCGACTATCTTCTTTCCAAGCTCAAATCCGTCTATATCCGGTTCATCAGCGAGCAGATTCAGCCAGTTTGTATAATACTGCCCGAATTCAGGTGACGAGTCTGCCGACACTACAAAGTTTTCAGCATGATCGGAAAGAGCAAGCATAACCTCTACGTTACTCATAAGACATGCATCAAAATCGATAAGCTCTAGTTTCTGCTTCAGTTTACTTTCATCCAGAGCCTTCGCTATCTGGTCAAGCGACATAGGAGCTTCCTCATATTCTCCCAGATCCGAATTCATCTCATCACTTCCATAGCCAAGTGGCCCATAGCCATGATCCCAAAGTATCATATCGTACTTCTTGGCAGGATAATTGTCGACGCAGTAATCAACAAATGTACGAAGCACCTCCGGGTCTGTCATATATTTATCTGAATAATTATCCAGTGAGGTAAGAAGCGTCATCCTTCCTTTTTCACCACCGTTTGTTCCGGTAAGCTTCCATATCTGCTTCTTGTCCGGATCCACAGCAGTCGGATTACCTGCCTCATCAAACAGCCTGTCCTCAGGCAGATACCATCTGGTTGCGCCTCCCGTAATTACGATGAGATTGACATCCTCAGGAATCGCAGCCTCCATACACTGGTTCAGATTGTATGTAAGATTGGCATGGACGGACTCGAGGTTAGAGCCGACTCCATAAAACAGTATAGTTCTCTTAGACTTATTGCCTTCTCTTTTGTGAACAAATAGAACTATTGCCAGTAAAACCAAAACGAAAAATACAAATAGAATTATTATTGGAATAAATCCTCTACTAGTCTTTTTTTCTTTGCTCATTTTTAGTTCTCCTTTTGAGACTTATGAATTTTGCCGTATGCGAGCATACGCTTTTATTGATTTTTCCTCTATTCACAGTGTATCCAAAACACACTCTATAGTATATCACAAAAAGTCTTGCATATGTGGTTAATTTATGCTAACATTTGTTAAGATTTTAAGATTATACTTAAATAAAGTTATCTGTGATTATATAGGAGGATATAGGGGTGCCAATGGAAATTCGTCAGTCTGCAGAGGATTATCTCGAAGCAATACTAATGATTAAGGAGAAAAAAGGATACGTTCGTTCCATAGATGTAGCTAATCAGTTAAATGTATCAAAGCCGAGCGTGAGCTATGCAACAAAGAGGCTCAGAGAAAACGGCTATATAACCTTTAACGAAGATGGAATGATTTCTCTGACAGAAAGCGGAATGGAGATTGCCGATAAGATATATACAAGACATAAGGTTCTGACCGATATCTTCAGAAGTCTGGGCGTTGATGATGAAATCGCAGCAGAGGATGCTTGTAAGATAGAGCATGATCTGAGTCCTGAAACCTTTGATGCACTTTGCAAATATGCAAGAAGTCACGGTTTATCAGAGTCATAAAATAGAATTAACTAGAAAACGAGTGGGGACGGTTACTGTCCCCACTCGTTTTCTTATGCGGTGAGTCCTGTATAGAGCTGATAGTATTTACCCTTCTGCTCCAGCAGTTCATCGTGAGTTCCGCTCTCTATAATTCTTCCATGCTCAAGAACCATTATCGCATCACTGTTTTTAACAGTGGAAAGTCTGTGTGCTATGACGAAGGTTGTCCTTCCGGCCATCAGCTTGTCCATTCCTTCCTGAACCTCACGCTCAGTTCTTGTATCGATGGAGCTTGTAGCCTCATCAAGTATAAGCGCAGGTGGATCCGCAACAGCAGCCCTGGCAATTGCAAGAAGCTGTCTCTGACCTTGACTCAGGTTTCCGCCATCTCCTGTAAGAAGCGTATCATATCCCTCAGGCAGCTGTCTGATGAAATGGTCTGCATTCGCAAGCTTCGCAGCTTCTATACACTCTTCATCAGTTGCATCCAGACGGCCATATCTGATATTCTCCATAACCGTTGTCGAGAAAAGATGTGTATCCTGAAGCACGAGTCCCAGTGACTTTCTCAAGTCACCCTTCTTGATCTTATTTATATTGATGTTATCAAATCTGATCTTTCCATCCTGTATATCGTAGAAACGGTTTATCAGATTGGTAATAGTTGTCTTTCCTGCACCTGTCGATCCGACAAATGCTATCTTCTGTCCCGGCTTTGCATCCAGGGAGATATTATGCAGAACCATCTTATCCGGTACGTACCCGAAGTCAACATCATCCATGAATATCGCGCCCTCGAGCTTCTGGTATGTGATGCTTCCGTCAGCCTGATGCTGATGCTTCCATGCCCAGAGTCCGGTTCTTTCTGTCGTCTCCTCAAGCTCGCCATTTGGTCCTTCCTTTGCGAGCACCAGACTTACATATCCATCGTCAGTCTCAGGCTCCTCGTCCATAAGCTTGAACACTCTGTCCGCTCCGGCAAGTGCCATAATGATAGAGTTAAACTGCATGGATACCTGATTGATAGGCATATTAAAGCTCTTGTTAAATGTAAGGAATGATACAAGTCCTCCGACTGTCAGAGGCGCAACTCCACCAAACCAGGCGCCCTTGATTCCGAAACCGGACAGTATCAAAACAGCACCGATAACTGTACAAATAACGTAGCTTAAGTTTCCCAGCTGTGCCATAGACGGCATAAGTATATTTGCATATTTATTTGCATTATAAGCACTTCCGTAAAGCTCCTCGTTCAGCTTATCAAACTTCTCGATACTTTCTTTTTCATGGCTGAACACCTTGATAACCTTCTGACCGGAAATCATTTCCTCTATATAACCATTCTCGATTCCGAGATTCTTCTGCTGCTCCACGAAGTACTTTCCACTCTTCTGAGATATCTTCATAGTAACCTTCATCATGAATGCTACCATGACAAATGTAACTATCGTAAGCGGAACACTTCTGATGATCATACATATAACAACTCCGACAATAGTGAGCATACTTGAATATAGTGACGGTATACTCTGACTTATCATCTGACGAAGAGTATCTATATCATTTGTATAAACAGACATGATATCACCATGCTTGTTTGTATCAAAATACTTTATAGGAAGTGTCTGCATATGCACAAACAGATCACTTCTGAGGCGTCTCAGTGTACCCTGTGAAACAGAAACCATGATACGGTTATAAGCATAGGTAGACGCTACACCAACTCCATAGAAGCCCGCAGTCGTAAGTATAGCCCTGATAAGCGGGCCAAAGTCCTTGCTTCCGCTTTCGAGCATCGGGTCTATATAGTCATCGATCAAAACCTTCATAAACATAGTTCCCTGAAGGTTTGCAAGCACACTAACAATAACCAGAATGAAAACAAAAATCATCTGAATCTTATAGAACTTAAATATATAGCCCATCATGCGTTTTAATATCTGTCCGGGATTTTCTACTGATGGTTTCATCCCTCTTGGCGTTTTGCCTTTCGGTGCCGGCATGGTATCTCTCCTTTAAAAACTCTCCTATTTCGCATCGAAGTCACCGGAACCACCCTGCTGTGACTCGTAAACATCTCTATATATCTCATTTGTCTCAAGCAGCTCCGCATGGCTTCCGAAACCGTTTATCTTTCCGTCCTCCATGACGATTATCTTATCCGCATCCATAACACTGGATACTCTCTGAGCAATAATTATCTTGGTTGTTTCCGGGATATATTCCTTAAATGACTTTCTTATACGTGCATCGGTCGCTGTATCTACAGCACTTGTTGAATCATCAAGAATAAGAATCTTTGGTTTCTTGAGAAGCGCTCTCGCTATACATATACGCTGCTTCTGTCCACCGGAAACATTCGATCCACCCTGTTCGATCATAGTGTCATATTTATCAGGAAAATCCTGAATAAACTCATCCGCACACGCAAGCTTCGCAGCCTGAATGCACTCCTCATCGGTAGCCTCTTTATTACCCCATCTCAGGTTCTCATAAATCGTACCGGAGAACAGTACATTTTTCTGAAGCACAACAGAGACGTTATCTCTGAGTGTTGTCATGTCGTAGTCCTTTACATTTTTACCGCCGACTTTTACCTCTCCATCCGATACGTCATAAAGCCTGCTTATCATATTTACAAGACTGGTCTTAGAGCTTCCGGTTCCACCGATTATACCGATAGTCTGGCCGGAATCAATATGAAGATTTATATCACTGAGAACAGGATTCTCAGCCTTCTCATCATATCTGAAATAAACATTTGAAAAATCAATACTTCCATCAGCCACTTCATATACCGGATCCTCAGGATTTTTGAGTGAGCTTTCCTCCTCAAGAACCTCAGCTATACGTTTTGCACTGGCTACAGACATTGTTATCATGACTACAACCATTGAAAGCATCATCAGACTCATAAGTATCTGCATGCAGTACGCAAGAAGTGTGGAGAGATTTCCCGTTGTAAGCGAAGAACCACCGCTTCCGATGATGAGCTTTGCTCCAACCCAGCTGACCATAAGAATACAGAAATATATCGTCGACTGCATGAGCGGCATAACAAATGCCATTATGCTCTCTGCTTTAACAAAAAGCTTATAGATCATGCCGTTAGCTTTTTCAAATCTATCTATCTCATACTCTTCTCTCACAAAGCCTTTTACAACTCTGATCGAGGTTACATTTTCCTGCACGCTTTCATTCATCTCATCATACTTAGGAAATGCTGCTGTGAAATACTTAGTAACCCTTGTTATAAGAAATGCACCAACAAGTGCAAGGAAAAGAACCGCATAGAGATAAACCATCGCAACCTTTGGGCTTATCATAAATGCAGCTACCATAGCAACCAAAAGATTGATCGGGGCTCTGGCCAACATTCTTAGAACCATCTGATAGGCATTCTGAACATTTGTGACATCCGTTGTAAGTCGGGTGATAAGACTGGCAGTAGAGAACTTATCTATATTCTCGAACGAGAAGTCCTGTATATTCCTGTACATGTCTCTACGGAGATTCTTTGCAAGACCTGCAGAGGCTTTTGCACCGTACTTTCCACCCATTACTCCGGTATAAAGTGCACCCAGTGCAAGTATGATCATGATTCCACCATAAAAAAGTATACGCCTCATATCTATCGTATCGCCTTCCGAGATATCGATAATAAGACCCATAACTATAGGAATAATTGTTTCAAATATAACTTCCAATATCATATAAAACGGAGTTATAAGTGATGCTTTTTTAAATTCCTGAACTTCCTTTAGGATAGTTTTAACTGCTTTCAATTTCTAACCTCTCCTGACATGTGTTTTGCGAAGTCGATTTACAGTTTAACACCATTTAGAATTCTTTACAATCCTTATATTTTAAACTATAATAGAGTATGTTTTATTAGTATATAACAATTTGTATATACAGTCATCACGCTCGCGATTTTCTAAACATTTCACGAAACCTTCTGCGAGCTACAGTCGCTCGGCTACAACTCGTAAAAATGCCCCTATATCTTAAGTCTGACTTTGTCAGGACTGAGGAAGGCATTTTTACTTCAAACAAAATCGCTCGCGAAGTATCTCGCGAAGCTTTCCTTTTATGTTTTACGAAAATCGAGCTATCGATTCCTGCATACACAAATTGTAAATATAAATAAAACTTTATTAATAAGAATAAAGGATGGACGCGAGAATGATTGAGTATAATATAGGTATTATGGGAGCAGGAAGTATCGCAAAGGTTATTGCTGATACGCTTCACCATATGAATGGTTTCTGCCCTTATGCTATTGCTTCTAGGGATGAGGAGAAGGCGAAGAAGTTCGCTGAGGAAAATGAGATAGAAAAGTATTATGGTTCGTATGATGCTCTTCTTGAGGATCCGGAGGTTGAGCTTGTATATATTGCAACAGTTAATTCGAATCATGCTGAGCTTGCAAAGAAATGTATCGATGCCGGAAAGCCTGTATTTGTAGAAAAGCCGATTTCCTACAATGCAAAGACTACCGAGGAGCTTCTTAAATATTCTGTTGAAAAGGGAGTATTCTGCGGAGAGGCTATGTGGCTCAGATATAATCCACTGATGCTGATGGTTGTTGATCAGCTTCGCAAGAATGTTATCGGTGATATCAGATGTATCCAGGCAAGTATTGGTTACAATCTTGGCGGAAAGGAAAGAATGCTGAAGCCTGAGCTTGCAGGCGGTGCACTTCTTGATATCGGAATCTATCCGCTTACTGCTATCTTCATGATCATGGGTGGCCCTCCGGTTCAGGCAATTGCCGAGCCGCTTGTAACAAACACAGGTGTGGATGCTTATTCAACTATTTATATGAGATATCCACAGGGACGTGTGGCTGTTGCAACAAACACAATGACTACAAGACTGGATAACAAGCTTACTGTATACGGAACACACGGCATGCTTGAGATCGACAACGTAAACAATCCAAAGCTTGTTACAGTTTACGGAAATGACGGAAAGCCACGTGGCGAAATGAAATCAAACAAGGAAGACTACTCAGGCTATGAGTACGAATTCAAGGCTGCAAGAACTGCCGCAATAGCAGGTTCAAAGGAAACAAAGGAAGCTACAATAGCTGATACGATCAATCTGTATAAATTTACAGACACACTGAGATATATGTGGAACATCATGTTCCCTCTTCCGGAAGAGCCTGAGAAGAGACCACAGGGTGAACCACCGGTTCCACCAACTAAAAATGCATAATCAAAGGATTGATCGAGTAGGAGGCGGTGACTAGCCGCCGTCCTCTCACAGCACCGTACGTACCGTTCGGTATACGGCGCTTTCAATAGTTGACGTGCACAGACTGATAG